>JAIRYV010000094.1 GCA_031267685.1 Treponema sp. | reverse complement strand
AGGAGCGAAAACCGCCAAGGTGAAAATCATCTCCAACAGCGGCGGGAGTCAGGAGGAATTTATATTCACCGTAAGCGGGACCGCGGCTGATGCAAGCAGTGAATCCCGTTTAAGCAGTCTTACCTTTACCAAGGGGAAACTGGATCAACAGTTTCACGCGGACATCAAGAGTTATACTTTAAAAGTTGACGCGGCGGAAACCATTATTAAGGTAACGCCTGCCACGCTTAATGCCAATATCACGAGTTTAACTGTCAACGGGAAAACTCAAAGTTCAGGCGTCGCCTCAGAGGATATTATCCTTGCATATACATCTGCAATTACCATTGTGGTAACAGCGGAAAAAGAAGATGTGTCTTCTACCTATACTATTACCATACAGTCTGTGGTCAATTATTCCAGCACTGCCCTCTCCCAATTCTGGATTTCCAATATGGCAGGGGATGATGTGGAAGATATGGCTACAGCTGTCAATAATTACGATGACTTTGACTGGCAATCATTGCCTGATACTACCCAGCTCAAATTCAAGCCAGTATTGGTAAACAGCAACGCCACGATAAAACTGAATGGTACGGCCATTGCCCATAATACCTATACTAACGGGTACAATCTCACGTCCGGAGCGGCAACTACTAACTTCACGTTCACGGTAATATCCGAAGACGGAGAGAACGAGCGGTCTTTTATGATACCGTGCTTTTACCTTGGAACTCAATGGGAAAAGGTAGGGGATTTTCCTATAAGCATATCATCTTACTACCTAGAGGAATTTACAGTGGTGACGCATAATAACCAGTTCATTCTGACCAATGCCAATGAAGTCTTTGCTTCTCCTACTGGAACAAGCTGGACAAAGACTGTTACTCTTGATAATACTATAGATCATTACCAGCATAGCTCAGTGGTATATAATAATACGATTTACAATATCGGTGGTGTGAAAAAAAGTGGCCAAAATTGGATAATCGCCAATATCGTCTCTCACTCCACCAACGGCACTAATTTTACCGTAGCTCCATCAGTTTCAGGACTTACCGGCGGGGTTCAAAACCATACCAGTGTGGTTTTTAACGGCGCTATTTATACAATGGGAGGCAGGACACAAACAGCGGATGAAACTAATGCGGTCTGGAGATCAACCAACGGCACGACATGGACCAAACAGACAAACCCTTCATGGAGCGCCAGAGCAGGACACACCAGTGTGGTGTATAACAATAAATTATATGTTATGGGTGGATACTATGGAGGAACTTCCGAACATCGGGATGTGTGGAGTTCAAGCAACGGCACGACGTGGATTCAGGAAACTGCATCCGCTGCATGGACCGGACGGAACGATCATACGGTAAATGCCAACAGCAAGGGCATGTGGCTCTTTGGCGGCAACGACGGGTATTTTGAAAAAGACCTGTGGTTTTCTCCAGACGGTAAAACCTGGACTAAGGTGCTGGACGTTCCCTTTGCGGAACGGGCTACCCATGCGGCAGTGGTACGAGACGGCTATTTGTACGTGTTTGGTGGAGTCAATGGGAGTTGGGAAAATCCTAACTACTTAACCGATATATGGCGCACCTATATTGGGGAATAGAAGTTTCAAAGGGAGTCAAGAGCAGGTTTTTGACTCCCAGAATCAAGGTTCCTGCCTATTTTGGGTAGGAACCTTTGGATGGTGATTGACCGAAAATACGCCTATAATCTAGGCGTTACAATTGGCGACGCCGCAAGAGAGATTGCCGCAGCCATGAACGGCATTATTACCACGATTTTCCGGCAGAGTGGCAGCGAATATTCTGTAATGCTGAAACTGCGAGAAGAAGATCGCAAAAAACTCCTTGGTTTAGAACACATTTTTGTCGCATCCAACACTGGAAAACTTGTTTTCCTTTCCAATGTTGCTCAGCTGGAAAAAGGTATGGGGCCGATAAGCATTAGGCACGAAAATCAATCCAGAATAAACCACATAACTGGCAATATTATTGAAGGTAAGCAAATTAACGAGGTTGAGCAAAAAATCAGAGAAGTTCTCGGCAATAACTTTATTATTCCCGAAGGCATGATCGTAACCTATGAAGGTCAATGGCAGGAAATAACTGAAACAGCCAGTAACGTTAGGCGCAACAATGTATGAATTCACCTGTATTGTTTTGTGGAAAGCACTCATGGCCTTTACCGTGCAAACTTCAATGAAATGACACAGAGCGTAGAACCCTTTGCCCTGCCTTGTTTCATGTTAATCACACGTTTTGAATGCTTACCGACAGGATAAAACATTCGTTTTCAAAGATAGTGAAGGGTATGCGGATGCTTCGGACTGGAGGATCAGGCAAATTGAACGAAGATCTCTTCTGGAGCCAAGCTAACGCGCCATGCTCCATCACCACTGGCAGGGCAGTCTCAAACCTGAATTCATTTTCCATGATCTGTTTGGCTCTTCCAGCGAAAACATTAGTGATTTCGCCAAGCACATCAATGACTTCATGGTCTATCTCAGTATGCGTCCCGCCGCTTAACATATCTGTCAGTTGTAATGCGACCTCCTTCCCCATGGAAAGCATTACTACGCCTTTCGCGCTACCCACAAGCCCAATAACTGCGGTAATATCCCACTCTTCCACTATGTTGGTATCTGATGTGTAGGGCTTGCCTGCGCTAATTGAAATCTGGCATAGATCATTAAACACCATTATACATAGATCACTAAACGATAAAGCATATTGTTTCATATTAACTCCTTATGTTCAAATCGTTCCAAAGATATTCTCAAGCTTTTCTTTTAAAAGCTTGCTGGTGATAGGTTTCAAGATATAATCAGTGGCTCCAGATTTGAGCGCTTCGATTATATTAAGCCGAGAGCCTTCGCTTGTAACCATAAAAATGGGCAAGTCTTTGTACTGTGGATCCGCACGTACCTGCTTGAGAAAGGCAATGCCCGACAATTTGGGCATATTCCAGTCAAGCAGAATCAGTTCAGGTCTGTTTTCCTTGAGCTTGACCAGCGCATCTTCCCCGTCCATAGCCTCTATGGCAATACAGGGAATCCGCAGTTCAGCAAAACATTTTTTGATTATATTCCGCATAAACGATGAATCATCAACAACCATGACTATCATAAACACCTCCAGAGGATCAGTATGCTACTTTCACGCTACCTTCTGCACTTTCTGCACTTTCTGCCGTAACAACTTTTTGTCGTGCCGTGAGTTCAGCAAGGAGTACATCACCGGCGTTACCAGCAAGGTCATAAAAAAGCTCACTGATAAGCCGCCCACAAAGGTCTTCCCGATAGGCTGAATCGTGTCAGCGCCAGAGCCGGGAAAGAACGCAATGGGAATCATACTAAAAATTGTCGTCAGCCCTGTCATCATGATCGGGCGCAGACGGTTACGTCCAGCTGCAAGACACGCCTCGCGTACTAACATGCCGCGGGCGCGAAGTGTGTTCGTGTAGTCCACAAGAACAATACCGTTATTGACAACCACGCCCACAAGGGCGACAATGCCAACAGCAGAAAAAATCGACATTGCTTCATTGCCAATTTTGTATATCCAGATGACGCCAATGAACAGAAGCGGTATCGAGAAAAAGATGATGGCAGGATCAACAAAGGACTCGAACTGGCTTGCCATTAAGCCAAACACCAAAAAGATAGCAGTGGCAATGATGAACATGAAGCGGTTGGTATAGGTCTCCACCTCCTGCGCCTCACCCACATAGCGCACGGTTACGCCTTCGCGTGGGATGAGGTATTGCTTGATAGTGGCTTCAAGCTCAGTCTGCATCGCGGTTGCGGCAATGCCGCCGCTAAGTTCGCCGCTAATGCGGACAACGCGCTCCTGATTCTCACGGCGGATCGAGGTCGGCGAGCGGCCTTCGGTAATGGTCGTGAGGTTCGAAATGGGGATAAGACCAGCGCGGCTGGACACAAGAATAGCGTCGAGGTTCGGGAGCCCAGAACGATCAGCTTCATTTAAGCGCACAATGACGTTCATAGTACGATCGCCCTGAGTGAGGGTCGTGGCGGTAAAACCGCCGATTGCCATAGAGATTGCTGATGATACTGACGAGAGCGATACACCCAAGGCAGCGGCGCGCTCGCGGTTAATCTCAATGCCAAGCTGAGGAGCGCCCTCATCAATGTTTATAGTAGGATTCTCAATGGCAGGTAAATAACGAACCATGATGTCGCGTATGTCATTGGCGGTTTCGGTGAGGGCAGTTACATCACGGGAACTGATGGCAATGGCGACCGCTGATGTCGAACTCATAGAACGACCAGCACGGAACGTCACCTGCGCTCCGGGAAACACGTTTATCAGCGGTGTCAACTTGGCAATGATAGTGTCAGGCGTGTCGATCTGCTCGGCAGGCGGCGGCAGCGTGATCTGGATAGAGCCGTTGGTGGAACTGACGCGGCGAATCAGGTTCTTGTAGCCGGTAACATTGGCTTTGACAATGGTTTCAAGTTCTTCCATTATATCTGCCGTTACCGTAATGGCAGTGCCTTGAGGCATTGAAACATTGATGTTTACCGAATCGTCAGTGCGACTGCGGATAAACATATTCATGCCTATACCGGAGAACTGCATGAACGAATAGACGAGGATTACCAGCACGACCCCCATAACCAACAGTCGGTGGTCAAGGCAGTAGTTGATGGCAGCGACATAGGCGTTGTCAATGGCGGTAAACACGCGCTCAATGCCGTCGTCAATGACGCGCATAAACTTGAAGCGCAGAGGCTTCTGTTTACGGGTGTTGATCCGCAGGATTGAGCCGGCAAGCGCTGGCACAAGCGTCAGCGCCACGATAAGAGAACACGCCAGCGAGAACATCACCGTAAAGATGAGGTCGTCGGCATATTGGCCAATCATCCCGAGGTCGTTTTTGTAGATAATCAGTGGGATGAAGACGCAAAGCGTAGTTGTGGTAGAGGTAATAATAGCGCGGAGCATCTCATGACTGCCAAGAATCGCGGCAATGTCAGCCTTTGCGCCGCGTAAACGGTAGTTGTGCGTGTTTTCAAGGATCACTATCGAGGCGTCAACCGTCATACCCAACCCCAGAATCAGCCCGGTCATTGATAAAAGGTTCAGCGTAAAGCCAAACGCCACCATACACATCAGCGTTAACAGTATACTGATGGGCATTGATAGGCCAATGATGAACGTACCTTTGAGGTTCCGCAGGAAGATAAACAGTACCAGCATCGCTAACAAGACGCCCTGAATGGCGTTGGTATACACCTGATTCATGGTGGCGCTGATCATAGTGGTGTTGTCAGTAAGCACGTCTAGGGTAATGCCCTGAGGCAGTGTGGCGTTAATGCCGTCAAGCGCCTCGCGCACCCGCGCTGATACCCGCATCTGGTTACTGTCACTCTCGCTGGTTACCTGAATGTAGACGCCGGTCTCACCATTCACGTAGACCCGCGCCGCATTGTCATTATGTTCAAGGCTGATGTCGGCAACATCCTCCAGCCGTACCACCTGGGACCGGTTTGCCATACCATTTGCCGCTGGTACGCTGATGGTTTTTACGATCAGCCGCTTAATCTGCTCAATACTGGTGAGTTCCTGCGTTGCTAGAAGCCGGTATTCACGATCGCCACGCAGAAGGCTGCCGCCGCTGGAAATGATGCTCTGACCGCTGAGGGCGCTCCGCACATCGTTCAGGGTGAGGCTAAAGGCAGCAAGCCGGTTCAACGACACTGACACCTCAATTTGCTGAGTCGTGCCGCCAGTAACTGAGGCCGCGGCAACGCCTTCAACACGCTCGATCTGTGCCTGAATCTCATCTTGTGCGTAAATACGCAGTTGGTCCGCAGGATAGTTGCCACGCACTACAAGGTTCATGATCGGCGACGCTGACATATCAAAGCGACGCACGGTCGGCGAACCAGCGTTATCAGGCAGATTAACACGGCTTATCACTGACTGAATGTCATTCGCTATTTTTTCCATATCAGTGCCATAATCAAAGTTCAGGTTGATACTACTGGACTGGAACGACGACGAGCTGGTCATGTTCGTCAGTCCCTTAGTGGAGGCAAGTGCGCGTTCCAACGGCATGGTTACATTCTGCTCAACATCCGAGGGCCCCGCGCCCGGATAGCTGGTATACACCGACAATACCGGCATATCCGCCGATGGAAACAGGTCTACGGCGATATTAGGGACAAGTGTTGCCGCAACACCAAGCGCTAACACATAAAGTACCACAATCGTTACTGGTCGTTTGACCGAATATCCAGCTATATTCATCTTCCCCTCTTTGAATGAACATCGGAATTGACAACTCCTCTTGCCCACACGTCCACGGTATGGGATTGAGTATAACACCAGGTATTTACATTATACAAGCCTCAAAATAAAAAAACTACGATTTTTTCGCCATATCCTTAATCCAGAGGCTTTACAGCACTCTCGATAACCTGTATTAAACAACTCGCCTGCTCAACACAGTCTGCTCATATTCTTCCACCCGCTTGAACCAGTCCGCACCCACGATGTTCTGCCGTGCAAGGTATTCATCCCAGACTGCCCCAAAGGGCAAGGTCTTGAGTTCCTCAAGACAGACCATGAGCCGCGTGTTTTCCGCCGTATCCTGTAAGTGGCGCAGCGTCTCGTGAGGCATGAGGAGCGCCGACAAGAGCGCCTTCTGTGCATTACGCGCTCCCACAGCCCAGGCCGCAAGGCGATTGATGCTGGCATCAAAGTAGTCAAGACCAATGAGTACGCGGTTTTCAGCGTGGTTACGAATGATTTCAATGGCGATTTCCTTTAACTCGTCCTCGAATAACACCACATGATCGCTGTCCCAATGTACGCCGTGAGTGATGTGAAGCGCAACCTTGTCGAAAAACACCAGCAGCGCCGGTATCTTATCAGCAACCTTTTCCGTCGGGTGAAAATGCCCATTGTCTAGTAAGGCGTTGATGCCGCGTGTTGCAGCATAGGCCAGGTAGAACTCACTTGAGCCAACCGTATAGGCTTCAAGCCCAATGCCAAAGAGCTTGCTCTCAAGTGCATCAATGATGTACGCTTTGTCATACTTCACCGCGAAAATCTCGTCGAGGCTGTCGCGCAGACGCTCACGCGGCCCAAGCCGATCAGCCGGTGTATTCTTGAAGCCGTCGGCAATCCAGATGTTGTTAAGACAGGGCGAGCCCTGCGCCTTTCCAATGAAAGCAGCTATCTCACGACACGCCTTCACATGGCGTATCCAATAGTCGCGTATGGCTTTGTCCGGGTGCGACAATGTAAGCTCGTCCTTCACCATTGGATGTGAGAACAAGGTCGGGTTCATATCAATGCCCACGCCATGCTTCTTCGCCCACTCAAGCCACGGGGCAAAGTGCGCCGGCGTGAGTTTGTCGCGCTCAATTACCGCGCCATCGCTAATAGCATACATAGCGTGAAGATTGAGACGCTTAGAACCAGGAATCAGACCAAACACAAAGTCAAGGTCAGCCATGAGTTCCGCTGGAGTTCGTGCCTTACCCGGATAGTTTCCAGTCGCCTGTATACCGCCGGAAAGCGCCTCTCCCGTGTTCTCAAAGCCAATAACATCATCACCTTGCCAACAGTGCAGGGACACTGGTATTGCCGCGCAGCGCCTCAGCGCCTCATCAGTATCAACGCCTAATCTTGCGTAAGCCTTCTGTGCTTCACTATACATGCTTATACTCCTTAGTTTATCACAATCCCGTAAACCCCTTGCCCAACCATCGGTTGAACTAAAACGAGTCATAGTCTTATAGTACACTACTGATCTCTTGTAGTATACTACAAGAGATCAGTAATTCAACGCTCCTTCAAAACGCCTACGGAAACACCCCCCGGATATTCTTGGCTTTGGCAAGCTTTGAAATAGCCAGCATGTAGGCCGCAATGCGGAAGGGTACATGGTGTTCCTTAACAATGTCCAGTACCTGGCCGAAACTGCGGATCATGACTTTTTGCAGGGTCTCGTTGATCTGCTCTTCTTCCCAGGTGAGTTCCTGGATATTCTGTACCCACTCAAGGTAGGACACAACCACGCCCCCGGCATTCGCAAGAATGTCCGGCAGAATGACGACCCCTTTCTCGTTCAGGATTTCATCCGCTTCCACTGTAGTAGGACCGTTGGCGCCTTCCACGATGAGTTTTGCCTTTACCGCACGAGCAATCTCCCCAGTGATCTGGTTTTGCAGGGCGCAGGGAATCAGCACATTGCAGTCACAGGTGAGGAGTTCCGTGTTGGAGATTTTCTTGACGCCATCAGCAGTATAGCCTTCCAGAGAATTGCCAGAAGCAGCCTGGTAAGCGTGAATGGCGGGAATGTCTAGGCCAGCGGGGTTGTAGTAAGCCCCGGATACGTCGGCAACTCCCACAACCTTGTAACCTAGTTCGTAAAACAACTTCGCCGTTACGCTGCCCACATTTCCCATGCCCTGTATCGCAATGCGGACATCTTCTTTAGGCATGCCGAGATATTTCAGTATCTCTATGGTTACGATACTCACCCCGCGGCCAGTCGCTTCAACCCGCCCCACAGAACCGCCTATTTCAATGGATTTACCAGTAACAACGCCGGGAACCGTGTAGCCATAGAGCATACTGTAGGTGTCCATAATCCAACCCATGATTTCCGCGTTGGTGTTTACATCAGGCGCGAGAATGTCCTTTTCAGGGCCAATGATCGGCAATATCGATGCGGTAAAACGACGGGTTACACGCTCCAGTTCCCCCTTGGACAATTTAGCCGGGTCGACTTTTACCGCGCCTTTGGCCCCGCCATAGGGCAGGTTTACCACCGCACATTTGAAAGTCATCCACGCGGCCAGAGCTTTTACCTCGTCGATGTCAACCTCTTCGTGGTAACGGATACCTCCCTTGCAGGGACCGCGACTACTGGAATGCTGCACTCGGTAGCCTTCAAAGAATCTGATGTCACCGTTGTCCATTTTGACTGGAATAGCGACCTTCAGTTCTCGTTCAGGATACTTGAGGGTTTCGTAGTCGTTCCGTTCAAGACCGAGTTTTTGCGCAGCAAGCTCCAGAACTTGCAGCATGTTTTCGTAAGGATTGTACTTGTCTATCATAGTTCATTTCTCCTGTAAACACTAAGATAACACTATAAGGCGCCATTTTCAATAAGTTACTTCAATTTTTACACCAATTCCTATGGTAATTCCACGAGCAAGGTACTAAACGCCTTCGCCCATCTCCCCAACCTTTATCTGCGCCATGAGATTGCCAATAGCAGTGGCTTCGGCAGGACCCGCACGGACAACCTTGCCCGTATATTGCTCGGTGAGCGCGTTAAGGTAGCGATCCTTACTGCCACCGCCAATCACTGAAATCGACCGATATGTTTTGCCAGTGATGCGTTCCAAGTCAACAATAGCTTGCCGGTAACACTCAGCAAGGCTCGTATAAACGCAGTGGACAAAGTCGCCCGGGGTTTCTGGCCTCCGCACGCCAACACGAACACACTCGTCGGCTATTGCGCTCATCATTGACTCCGGGCTGAGGAAACACGCGCGGTTCACGTCGATGATTGCTGGCCTGTCCACAAGCGCAGACTGTTTCGCCAGTAATTCTAGTTCCGCGAATGAGTATTGATCACCCAGCTCATGCCGTACACTCTGGATCATCCACAAGCCCATGATGTTCTTCAGAAAACGTATGTTACCGTTAGCGGCGCCTTCATTCGTGTACGCAGCCTGACGCGCCGCCTCAGTCAGTATCGGCTCGCCCTGTATGCCAAGCAAACTCCATGTGCCCGAGCTGATGTAGAGCGCATCCTCATCCGGCACAACGCTTACTGCTGACGCCGTGTCATGACTCGCCACCATTACTACCGAAGCATTGAAGCCAACCGCTGCCTGTATCTTCGCACTCAAGTCGCCAATGACATAGGGCGGCATGCGTATTGGCCGAAACAGCCGCGCCGGTAACCCCAGCCTGTCGATGAGGCTCCATGCCCAGTTACGTTTAGTGGCATCCAGTAGGCCAGTTGTCGATGATTCTGTGTACTCGTGGCTTTCAGCACTCATAGTACCCGTGAGGCGCTGAGAGAAGTATTCGGGTAAGAGCAGCAGTGTCGCTGCAGTGTCAAGGCGACCAGCAGCTTTGTCCGCAAGTAACTGGTAGATCGTGTTAAACGAATTCTTAGCAGTACCCGTGATAGCGTACAGTTCCTCGAACGGAACAGACGTGTTGATGAAAGGGATAGTACGGCCATCACGGTATGAATGTGCAGGCATAATCTCACGCCCCTGCTTGTCAAGCAGGACATAGTCAACACCCCATGTGTCAATGCCGATGGTAGCAGGGACTTTGCCGAGCGTCGCGCATTTCCCGATGCCCGCAACAATCTCGGCAAAGAGCCGCTCTATATCCCACACCAGCGTATCGCCCTGCTTTACCGGCGCATTACCAAAACGGTGTACTTCTTCCCGTTCCAGCACTCCATTGACGCTGTGTCCTAAGATATGCCGTCCGCCGGACGCCCCCATGTCAATAGCAAGATGATAGCTCGTGTCGCTCATATCAAATCATAGCCTTGTAAAGCGTCTTAATCTCTTCTATAGAAGTGTCACGGGGATTGCCCGGACAGCAGGCATCGGCAAAGGCGCTTTTCGCCAGAAAGTCGATATCACTCTCTTGTATAATATACTTGAGGTCTCGCGGAATCTTCACGTCAACCGAGAGCTTCTGCACTGCATCAATCGCCGCCTTCCGGTACTCCGGCTGACTCATGCGGTCAACGCCATCAACGCCCATAGCACGAGCGATTTCACGGTACTTCTCGCCAGTGTATTCAGCGTTATATGCCATGAGACTCGGCAAAAGTATCGCGTTTGCAATGCCATGCGGAGTGTCATAGACCGCGCCAAGCGGATGTGCCATTGCATGGACAATACCAAGACCTACATTGGAGAAGCCCATCCCAGCAATGTACTGTGCAAGCGCCATGCCTTCACGCCCTGCAGGTTCGTTGGCAATAGCGCTTCGCAGGTGTTTTGATACAAGAGCAATAGCCTTGATGTGCATCATGTCAGTCATTTCCCACGCCCCTTTGGTGATGTACCCTTCGATAGCGTGAGTAAGCGCATCCATACCTGTTGCGGCAGTTAAGCCTTTGGGCATTGACACCATCATATCCGGATCAACAATAGCGATATCAGGAATACCATGTACATCAACACACACAAACTTCCGGTTTTTCTCAGTGTCAGTGATAACATAGTTAATAGTAACTTCCGCTGCTGTTCCTGCTGTGGTTGGCACAGCAATAGTAAACACTGCCCTGTTATTGGTTTGAGCCGCGCCCTCCAGACTGCGGACATCAGCAAACTCCGGGTTGTTGATGATGATGCCCACTGCCTTTGCAGTGTCAATCGCTGAGCTGTCGCCAATAGCGATGATGTAATCTGCTCCGCTTGCCTGAAACGCCGCGAGTCCAGCCAGCACATTAGCGATAGTTGGGTTTTCCCTTATCTGAGAGAACACCTTATAGGCAAGTCCAGCCGCGTCAAGCACTGCGGTTACCTTCTGAGTAACGTTAAATTTCAATAAATCCGGGTCAGTGCAGACAAAGGCTTTCTTAAAGCCATGTCTCTTCACTTCGCCCACGATTTCCGCCACCGCGCCTTTGCCGTGGTACGACACGCGGTTCAACACTATTCTTCCTACCATAAACGAGCTCCTAGTAACTAAGATACACTACTTTTCAAGGAAAAGCAAGAATAATCTGCCATAATCTTCTGAGTCTGAAGCGATATTTTGGCGCTTAAAAGCATTTCGCTGTGTATGCGCCCGATACGAAAAGCGTGATGTGATGGTTACGGCCTTTATGCATCTGGCCATTACCTGCATTTTTTTGCGTTGTGTGAACACACCCTCGGTTTAGGACCGTACCCTTTCCGAGCCGAGGAAAGCACCTTTCCCAGTCTTAGGAGCATACCCTTTCCTAGCCGAGGAAAGCACTTTTCCCCGTATTAGGAAAGACCCCTTTCCTAGTATTAGGACCGTACCCTTTCCTAGTATTAGGAAAGCATCCTTTCCTAGTATTAGGAAAGACCCCTTTCCTAGCCTAGGAAAGGATACGCTCCTAGGCGGGAAGGGATGCACGCCTAAAGGTCGTCATTGCGTAACGTGTTGACTGAGAAAAAAGCAAAAACAGTGGAGCGCAAGTCAGACGATTGATTCAAAGTACAAGCCCTTGTTTTTAGACAAACGGCTCATCAATGAGAAACAAAACGAGAAAATATACTTGCATAAAAACCTGCATATTGATACAATAACTGTAATCTATATTGTTAGGAGAATTTATATGAAACGCATACTTATCGCGTTACTTTTGTCGGCTTCCTTTGTGCCAGCTCTGCTCATGGCAAACCCATCAGCAGACACGAGAACAACAGGAGGTGAAGCATCCCAGACCACGCCGCTGGTCTATGGGGTTTCAGACCTGAATGGCCTGTTCACGCCCTTCTTTTACACAAGCGCGTACGATGGCGACATCACCGCTTTCGTACTCGGTGATAGTCTGCTCAGCCCAGACCGAGTTGGCGATCTGGTCTACAAGGGTATTCAGGGTGAAACACGAAACTACAACGGAACAAACTATACCTATAATGGTATCGCTGATGTTACCGTTACCCGTAACGAGACGGCAAATACCTCTGTCTATAACTTCAAACTGCGCCAAGGGGTCAGGTTCAGCGATGGACACGAGATGGACGCTGATGACGTGATCTTCACGTTCTATGTGTTCTGCGACCCGTCATACACTGGCCTCAGTACGATTAACTCTCTGGAGATTCAGGGGCTGAACGCCTATCGTACCAAGACTTCCGATGAAGTTTATAGGCGCTATCAGACTATTGCTGAGGCAATTTTAGCTGCTGGGCCAGGAAAACCAGGCTCAGGGGGGGGGTATACTGCTGATCAGTACGCTGGTTTCTCTAATTTGTATACCCAATCGTGGAAAAATTACGCGCAAAAGATTGTGGATTATGTCGTAACTAACTATGCTGCCAGTGCCAGTGCCTTACCTGATACGGATTTGACTAAAACCGGCGTGAAAGTTGCACTTGGTATGATGGTATGGGGCTTTGGCGACGTGGATAATTCGGGCAACTTTGTCGGCGCTGTTACTGGTAAGTCGTGGAATATGCGCAGTGCGTATCCCACGATTGACGATTACTACAACGAACTCAGCGCTGCGTATAACGGTTCTCTGCAAGCCTTTGCTGAGGTCGAACTCGTTAATGATGCCGATGATCCCGTGCAGGATGCGGTGAATGCCTTTGTTTCCCAGTATGGCCAGAATGACCCAAGCATGAGGGGTGTAAACATAGACGCAATCTCTGGCATCAAAAAGCTCGGTAAGTATGAGGTTGAGGTAACGCTCAACGGCCTGAATGCTGCTGCTATCTACCGCATGGCAGTTACGCCGGCGCCTCTGCACTACTATGGTAATCAGGCGCAGTACAACTATGAGCGGAATCAGTTTGGTTTCCCCTTTGGCGATCTTTCGACTATACACGCTAAGGATAGCTTTCCTGTGGGGGCTGGTCCCTACAAGTTCGTGAAATATGAGAACCGCGTTGTCTATTTTGAGTCAAACCCCTATTACTGGCGCGGAGAACCTAAAATCAAGACGATGCAGTACAAGATTACGACTGAACCTGACCGTGTTCCTGGACTTATTACTGGGTCCATAGACGCGGCAGAGGTTAGTATTTCTAAAGAACGGTCTGTTGAAATAGCTGGGTATAATAGCAGCAAACAGCTTTCAGGCGACGTACTCACCTATGTTGGTGTGGACAATCTTGGCTATGGGTATATTGGCATTAACGCAAACAACGTCAAAGTGGGGAATGATCCTGCATCCGCAGCCAGTAAGAACCTGCGCAAGGGGCTTGCTACGGTACTTTCTGCGTACCGTGCTTTGACAGTTGATTCCTACTATGGTGAAACAGCGGCTGTAATCAACTATCCCATCTCCAATACCTCATGGGCAGCTCCGCGTCCGACTGATTCTGGTTATCGGGCTGCCTATTCACGGGATGTAAACGGCAGGGAGATATACACTGCTTCGATGAACGCTGACCAGCGTTATGCGGCAGCAAGCAGAGCTGCGCTGGGATTCCTGCAAGCTGCGGGTTACACCCTCAGCGCTGATGGCAGCAGAGTTGTCGCTGCGCCTGCTGGGGCTTCTCTGTCATACGATGTTGCCATTGGCACGGGCGGTAACGAAGACCATCCCTCATGGTTACTGCTCACTAAGGCGCGTGAAACATTTGCTGGCATCGGCATCACCCTAAACATCAATGCTCCTGACTGGAGCGTACTTTCCTCAGCCATGAATGCTGGAACCACGGTTATCTGGGTTGCTGCCTGGGGCGCCAGCCTTGACCCTGATATGTACCAGGTCTATCATTCCAGTAATGTCATCGGCAAAGGCAGCTCCTCTAACCTGTACAACATTGCTGATCCCCAGCTTGACCGGTATATCGAGGCAGCCCGTACCAGTCTGGATAACGCCTACCGCAGGGAGATATTCCGCTCGGCGCTTGAGGTTATCCTTGATTGGGGCGTTGAGGTTCCCGTCTACCAGCGGCAAAACTGTACTATTTTCAGTACAAAACGGGTGAACGTCAATACCTTGCCTAAAGACATAACCACCTATTGGAGCTGGAGTGCTGAAATAGAAAAGCTTGAACTGAACTAGACGTATACACGTATCTATGATACAAGTATCGTAGATACTGTTGTTTGGTTAGGGCTTTGCTTTACGTAAAGCCCCTAACCTTTTCTAAGGGGGACACATGCGTAAGTATATTATCCGGCGGCTTTTGATAGCCGTTATGATTTTGTTTTTCATTGCGTTCATCATTTACTGTCTGATGCGTAATCTGCCTATGTCCTACATTGAGATTCAGGCGCGTGAACGAGCTATGGCGCCGGGGGCGTCGCGCAGCTTTGAGGAATGGGTTGCCCAGCTTGGTGCGGTGTATGGCATGGACAAGGGCATCATTGCGGGCTTCTTCAGTTGGCTTGGTAACGCGGTTCGGGGCAATTTCGGGGATTCGTGGCTATTCAATATGCCGGTATGGGACAAATTCACCAGCGTCATTGGCGATTCGCTGTACTTGGGGTTTTGTACGCTCGTGCTTGAATACTGCATAGCCATACCGTTAGGCATGCTGGCAGCACGGAAGCAGTACAGCAGAACTGATTACGCGATAACCGTGGTTGCTCTGATTGGCATTTCGTTCCCCACGTTCTTTCTGGCGACCCTGCTGAAGCTGCTATTTTCGATAAACCTGGGCTGGTTTGACCTGTACGGGAAAGTAGGCCGCAACTACCTCACTATGCCGCCGCTTGAGCAGATGTTTGATGTTGCGAAGCATTACGTGCTTCCTGTTGCCACCCTAACGCTGGTGAGCATTGGGTTTCTCATGCGCTATACCAGAACCAATATGCTTGAAGTGCTTCATTCTGACTATATCCGCACAGCGCGGGCCAAAGGTCTGCCTGAAAGCCGTGTTATCAATCATCATGCGTTCCGCAATACCCTTGTTCCCCTTGTTACCATGCTGGCCGGCACACTGCCCGGACTGTTCGGAGGTGCTATGGTAACTGAGACCCTGTTTCAGATACCTGGTGTTGGGTACACGGCCTATCAAGCGACAACACAAGGCGACATACCGTTCACGATGTTCTTTCTGGTTTTCCTCTCGTTTCTCACCCTGTTAGGAAGCCTGCTTTCAGA
Source organism: Treponema sp. (assembly GCA_031267685.1). GTDB lineage: Bacteria > Spirochaetota > Spirochaetia > Treponematales > Breznakiellaceae > JAIRMT01. The sequence goes on along the minus strand of JAIRYV010000094.1, from coordinate 4,025 downwards.
CATTATGTATGCGGTGGTGGACCCGCGGGTGAGGATAGCGTAGTATGTATAGCAAAGAAAAAGTGAACAGTGAAGCGCTTGCGTTGGACGATGAGCGGCGGATAAAGGTGCTATCGCCGTCTGCGCTGATGGCGAAGCGATTTTTTGCTAACCGCCTGGCGCTGGTAGGTATCGTGATTCTTATTGTCATGTTTCTGTTTTCGTTTATAGGTGGTCTGCTCATGCCCTATCGTCAAGATCAGCTTTTCTTGACCTACGAAGAGGTTGTGCGGGATTTTGTGAGTGCGGCCTATAGTAACACCATCGAGACCACTGCGATTGAGGGCTTTGAGCTAACGGTGATGAGCAGAGGGGCGTTGGTTTCGGCGATACAGAATGGGCAGAGCGCGTGCAGTGCTGATGGTGTTGAGTATGCCATAGCGTCGCTTGGTGCGGAGTCCTGGCTGATCACCGCGCGGATGCCGATTGCCAACATCACTTTTGGCGGCGTTAGGTATACCTTCATGGTTCAAGGCGGTGCGTCTGTTAGTGAAGCGCTTCAGGCTAGTGCTATACAGGCCATTGAAAGCAGCAACGCGACTTTTGAACACGAGGGGTTTTTGTACAGTGTCAGTCAAACTGGGCGGCGTTATACCCTTGCAGTATCTCGTGAAGCTATTCTTGCCTCACGCCTGACCATCAGCCCGCTAGTAAGCGGCTTTCAGGCTAGCTTCACGCTCTTGCGGGACTTTGAGCAGGCGCTGGCTGCAGGAAGCGCGAGCTTCGGGGATGCCTATACAATAAGGCGCGTTGGCGAGTCTTACTATATAAGCCTGAACGGAGTGGATCAGTTTGTTGCGTCGCGCTATTCGATACAGCCGACGGTTACCAACACGATTGTGTCTGCTGAAATGCGCACGATGATAGAGAAGGCCATTGCGGGTACTGAGACGGAATTCACCTTTGACGGTGTTAGCTATCTGGTGTCTGGCATTGACGGGCAGTATTCGATTAAAACAGCGCAGGCAACCCAATTGGTTAGTATGCTGGAGCGGCCTTCGCTCCAGCACTGGCTCGGTACAGACAAAAACGGCATGGATGTAGTGGTTCGGCTTATGTACGGTGGGCGGGTATCTCTGCTCATTGGCTTTGTGGTGGTGGTTATTGAAATCCTCATCGGCGTCGTTATGGGTGGTCTGGCTGGTTACTTTGGCAAGGTTGTGGATATGGTGATTATGCGGATTGTTGACACCATCATCTGTATCCCCTCATTACCGCTGTATCTCATTGTTGGTGCGTTCATGGATGGCAACAAGGTTGATCCGGGCATTCGCATCTATATACTCATGTTAATCATGGGCTTTATGAGTTGGCCTGGTGTGGCGCGTGTGGTACGCGGTCAGATACTGTCTCTGCGTGAGCGGGAGTTTATGGTGGCGGCTGAGGCTCTGGGCTTGCGGGTTTCGCGCCGGATATTCCGTCATTTGATACCAAACGTGATCCCGCAGCTTATTGTGGTGGCCACGATGGATCTCGGCAGCGTGATTCTTTCCGAGTCAACCTTGTCGTTTCTCGGACTGGGCGTCAAGTTCCCCCTTGCCTCATGGGGCAATATCTTAAACGCGGTGAACGATGTGCATGTTATGACGAACTACCTCTATGTGTGGATACCTGCTGGTTTCTGTATTCTGGTTACAGTGCTGGGTTTCAACTTTGTGGGCGATGGCCTGCGTGATGCCTTTGATCCTAAGATGAAGAGGTAAGGTATGAGTGATTATATAAGCGGCGCTGAGGCGCGGAGGATTGCGCGGGATAAGCGTCGGGCGCTTGCGACGCTTGAGAAGACGCGACGGCAGGAGGGCGACTCAAAGCAGTTTACCAGTATGCGTGATTCTGCCAACCTCGTTGAGTTTGATAACCTGAAAACATGGTTCTATACTGATGTAGGCATAGTGAAAGCGGTGGATGGCGTTACGTTTGACGTACCAAAGGGGAAAACCGTTGGCGTGGTGGGTGAGTCTGGCTGTGGCAAGTCGATCACAAGCCTTTCGCTCATGCAGCTGTTGCAGAAGCCTCAAGGACAGATCGTGGAAGGCGCGATACGTTTTGCTGCAGGCGACGTGGTGTATGACATTGCGCATACGCCGCCAGAAACCATGCGGAAGGTTCGCGGCAATCTTGTCTCTATGATCTTTCAGGAGCCAATGACCAGCCTGAATCCAGTGCTGCGGATAGGTCATCAGGTTGATGAAGTGCTTTTCTTCCACGCGGCTGACCTGCTGGCGCGGGGAATCATACAGAGCGCTGAAAAGCAAGCCGTGAAGCAGCGTACCATTGAAATGCTCTCAATGGTAGGCATCTCCAATGCGGAAGGTGTGTATCTGATGTTTCCGCATGAGTTGTCGGGCGGCATGGTTCAGCGCGTGATGATTTCGATGGCGCTGGCAAGCGCGCCTTCGCTCATCATTGCCGATGAGCCTACTACCGCACTGGACGTTACCATACAGGCGCAGATACTTGACCTATTGCGCGATCTGAAGAACCGTATCAATGCGGGTATTATGCTCATCACCCACGACCTCGGCGTTGTGGCTGAGATGGCTGACTTTGTGGTGGTCATGTACTCAGGCCGCGTGGTGGAGCGTGGAACTGCCGCCGACATTTACCGCAATCCAGCGCACCCCTACACCGTAGGGCTTATGCGGAGTAAGCCGGTGTTGAATCATCATGTTGACCGGCTCTACAGTATTCCGGGACGGGTTCCTAACCCTATACACATGCCGGATTACTGTTACTTCCGGGATCGTTGTGAGAAAGCGTCTGCTGAATGCGCTGGAGCCTATCCTGTAGAACAGCAGCTCTCGGCGACTCACCGAGTTTCCTGTTACCGTGCCAGGGAGGGAAGATGAGCGACTATATCCTTGAGGTGAAGAACCTGAAAATGTATTATCCGATTAAGGCGGGTTTGACTCAAAAAGTTGTAGGCCATGTGAAAGCGGTGGATGGCATCAGCTTCAAGATTGAGCGCGGCACGACCATGGCGCTGGTAGGGGAATCAGGCTGTGGCAAGTCAACCACAGGCCGGGCGATTCTGAAGCTGACGCAGAAGACGAGTGGTGATGTGTTGTTTAATCAAAAAGAAGTGTACTCCAACACTCGCAAAGAGATGCGCAGCTTACGTCCTCGTATGCAGATCATCTTTCAGGACCCCTACTCAAGTCTTTCTCCGCGTCTGCCGGTAGGAGAAATCATTGGTGAGGCAGTGAAGGAACACGGCATTGTTCCTCTGTCTGAGTATGAGGACTATCTGGACAGTGTGATGAATGACTGTGGTCTTCAGGGCTACTACAAGCAGCGCTATCCGCATGAGTTTTCGGGTGGCCAGCGTCAGCGCATCTGCATAGCCCGTGCAGTGGCGCTCAAGCCGGAGTTTATTGTCTGTGATGAGCCGGTTTCTGCGCTGGACGTATCGATACAAGCGCAAGTGATAAACCTACTGATGGATTTACAGAAGCAGCGCAAGTTGACCTACTTGTTTATCTCGCATGATCTGTCAGTGGTGGAACACATTTCTGACACTGTTGCAGTGATGTATCTTGGCAACATTGTGGAGTATGGCAAGACTGCTGACATTTTCAGCGATCCCAAGCATCCGTACACGCAGGCGTTGTTCAGTGCCATTCCCGTGCCTGACCCTGACGCGAAAATGAAGCGCGTGATTCTTTCTGGTGTGTTACCTTCACCGGCAAACGCGCCTAAAGGCTGTAAGTTTCACACCCGTTGTCCCCAGGCCATTAGCATCTGTTCAGAGCAGGTTCCGCCAGAGCGTGCGATTGACGGCGAGGACAAGCACTACTGTTCCTGTCACTGTATAGCTGCAAAGTAGCGCTAGATTGGAGGGAATCACGGATGCCTATCTGGTGGTTTTATTCAGGTGAATCAGACTTTGATTCAGGGAGATCAGTTTCTGATTCAGGTGAATCAGACTTTGATTCAGGGAGATCAGTTTCTGATTCAGGTGAATCAGACTTTGATTCAGGGAGATC
>JAIRYV010000013.1 GCA_031267685.1 Treponema sp. | reverse complement strand
ACCGCAGAGTCCTAGCGCACTAAGGGCAGAGTGATTGCGCTCTAAGGGCCGAGAGATTGCGCTCTAAGGGCTGAGTGATTGCGCTCTAAGGGCTGAGTGATTGCGCTCTAAGGGCAGAGTGATTGCGCTCTAAGGGCAGAGTGATTGCGCTCTAAGGGCAGAGAGATTGCGATCTAAGGGCAGACAGATTTCGCTCTAAGGGCAGAGAGAATGCGCTCAAAGGGCAGAGTGATGGCGCTCTATGGGCAGAGTGATTGCGCTCTATGGGCTGAGTGAGGGAGCGGTAGACACGTTGTACCGGTTGAGTGAGGATCCTGAGACGCGAGCGAGGATGGAGTATCGCGAGAAGGCGCGGCATGATCACGCGACTCTGTTGCACGCAGCTGCCATGGAAGGCGAAGCGCGAGGTGAAGCGCGAGGCAAGGCACTGGGTGAAGCGCGAGGCAAGGTACTGGGCGAGGCGCAAAGCCGAGCGGAAATTGCTATGAACATGAAAAGTCTGGGTTTCTCCCCGGAAGTGATAGAAAAGGCTACTGGACTGAGGCCGGAGTCTATTAAACCACTTTAGCCCGTCATACCCGACCCACGCACGAAATGGGGAAATGGCTGTGTATCTCGGGGTGTTAGTTCTGGACGGAACGAGAGGTTCGTTCTGAAGGGTGAGGCTATGGCAGACGCGGCGTTTTAAAGGGAAGGCTTGCGTAGGCTAGACTCAGCAGGATGCAGATTCTTTGTTATTTTTTCTTTATTATTTGCTTGTTCCCTCTTGACATTTTTTTTCAATCGTATAATTATGCACGTATGAGTATGAGCCATAAACGCCTAACCCAACTACAACCCAGTTCTCCGGGCAAACCTACCCGCAACAAGCAACAAGCAACAAGCAACAAGCAACAAGCAACAAGCAACAAGCAACAAGCAACAAGCAACAAGCAACAAGCTCATTATTATGTAGCGGCTCTTCGCCTTTGTCAAGCCCCTCACAGGGTACATTCACCCCTTTTTACCTTTTCCTCTTTACCTGTCTAAGACAGATGGGCATGTTACCACAGCAGAACAGTCCGCACATGGACGCGAATGAGGGCAAAGCCCAGAGGAGATATGCCATTATGATTGTCACCACACTACTTCTTCTCAGGAGGTTCGTCATTATGGACTATGTCCTAACAAAAAATGCCCTATTCAGGGTATGGATCAGGGCGCTCGCCTCTGGGCAGCTGCGTGCTTACAGCACTGAGGGTGGATACCAGCCAGGCCGGTGTCTATGAACTTTCAGCGCATTGCTGGGTTACGATTAGAGCGGGAAATTGATTAAAGGAGCATAGCATGAAGACAGTCGGTGTTTTTAGCATATTCGGTGTTCTCTTAGTACTTTTGGCGGCGTGCGACCTGATAGAGCCGTCCTCTGAATCGGTGATACCTGCAGGGGTCTTAGCGGATGGCCGGGCGGTGGTTCGTATCCAGATAGGGGATGGAGCGACTGGGAGAACCGTGAGGCCGGTGATAGGTTTGAATGGAGTAAGCAGCTGGAAGCTTAGCGGGGGTAAAACGGGAACAACGCCAACGCTCTTGGCGGAGTTTACGGATGTTGCGTCTGTGCCGAATGCCGAGTTTTACGTTGAACCGGGGGACTGGGATTTCACTGTTGAAGGCTATAAGGAGAGCGTCGTTGTTCTCAGCGGGAGCTTAACTAGTCAAGCTATCCCTGCTACGGGAGCGAATCTTGCTTTGAATGTTTCGCCTGTTTCTGGTGCGGATGGAACGGTTAAGATCAGCATCCAGCTGCCGAGTGACAGTGGTATCACGTCAGCGCAGATTATAAAGGAGGGGGACAATGTTGGAACCTATTATCCTGATGCCAGCGGCCTTGTTGTCTTTGAGGCGGACTATCCAGCAGGCGTGTATTATATAGTAGTTAAATTGTACAACGACGATGAGCTGTATGGTGTGTTTTCTGAGACCTACTATGTGTGGGCGCATCTGTTAAGTGAGAAGACCTATACTCCGGCGAGGGAAGACTTAAATAGTATCTACACGGTAGAGCTGGATGACTGGCATGAGGTGAATGGGGATGTCAGCAGTACACATGAAGCATACTACCGACGGACTGATGCGGCACTAACGCTTCCGGCTCCCCCTATGTGGACGGACACCAGCGGCGATGAGTACGTTTTTAGGGGCTGGTATGCGGACGTGTCCCATACTGGCAGCCCGATTACGACGATTCCTGCGGGCAGTACGGGGAATCAGAAGTTCTACGCCTATTGGGAGCTGGTTACTATAACTGTTTCTGGCGAGACCCTTGAGGATGCGTTGTACTGGATAAAGACCAATGCGGCGCCCGTATGGAACTATATTATCAGGCTAACGCAGGATGAGACCACCTCGGCGATCAGCCAAGAGTTGCTTATATATACACAAAATGTGGAGATAAAGCTGGTCGGTGATGTTGCGGGACGGACAGTTACCTTGGGTGGTACCGGTTCGCTCCTTACCGTAGGAAGCGGCGTTACCCTGATCCTGGACGCGAACATTAGCTTGGAGGGTATTAGCGGCAATAATGCTGCGCTGGTAAAGGTGAACAGCGGGGGAACACTGGTGATGGAAACCGGCTCGAAGATTAGTGGCAACACCAACAGCAGCAATGGCGGCGGGGTGTATGTGAATAGCGGCGGCACGTTTACGATGAGCGGCGGGGAAATCAGCAGCAACACTGGCACCTACGGCGGCGGCGGGGTGTATGTGGCTGGCACGTTTGAGATGAGCGACGGGGAAATCAGCAGCAACACTGGCACCGCCGGCGGCGGCGGGGTGTATGTGAGTAGTGGCACGTTTACGATGAGCGGCGGAAAAATCAGCAGCAACACTGGCACCTACGGCAGCGGCGGGGTGTATGTGGATAACAGCAGGTTTGAGATGAGCGGCGGGGAAATCAGCGGCAACACCAACACCAGCACCAGCAGCAACGGCGGCGGGGTGATGGTGCTGGACGGCACGTTTACTAAGACGTCGAACGGAACCATTTACGGGTCGAATGCAACTGATGGCTTGAAAAACACTGCTGGCAGCGGCGAAGGCCACGCGGTTTATGTTTACAACGGCTCGACGAGGCGCAAGCGCAACGACACGGCTGGAGAGGGCGTTATCCTGGACAGCACGAAAACTGGCATGGCAGGCGGCGGCTGGGAAGACGCCCTGTCAGAAGCGCTTAGCTGGCTTGCAACAAACGCGGTAGACAACGGGAACTATACCATTACGGTATACGCCGATGAGTCCATGACCAAGAAGACGTTTGACTATGGCTTGAATAATGTGAGCATAACCCTTATCAGCGACACCACACGAACCATCAGCTTGAGCAACACTGGCTCGCTCCTTACGGTAGGAACCGGCGTTACCCTGACTCTGGGCGCGAACATTAGCTTGGTGGGTATTAGCGACAATACTGCTGCGCTGGTAACGGTGAACAGTGGAGGAACACTGGTGATGCAAACCGACTCGAAGATTAGCGGCAACACCAACACCAACGGCGGCGCCGGCGGGGTGTTGGTGTATGGCGGCACGTTTGCGATGAGCGGCGGGGAAATCAGCGGCAACACCGCCAACGGCTACGGCGGCGGGGTGTATGTGTATAGCGGTAGGTTTGAAATGCGCGGCGGGAAAATCAGCAGCAACACTGCCAACGACTACGGCGGCGGCGGGGTGTATGTGTATAGCGGCACGTTTGAAATGCGCGGCGGGGAAATCAGCGGCAACACCGCCACCACCTACGGCGGCGGGGTGTTGGTGAATAGCGGCACGTTTACCAAGACGTCGAACGGAACCATTTATGGGTCGAATGAAACCTCTGACTTGAAAAACACTGCTGGCAGCGGCGAAGGCCACGCGGCTTATGTTTACAACGGCATGAAGAAGCGCGACAGCACGGCTGGAGAAAGCGTTGCACTAGACAGCACGAAAAGCGGCATGGCGGGCGGCGGCTGGGAAGACACCCTGTCAGAAGCGCTTAGCTACCTTGCAACAAACGCGGTAGACAACGGGAACTATACCATTACGGTATACGCCGATGAGTCCATGATTGGGAAGACGCTTGACTATGGCTCGAAGAATGTGAGCATAACCCTTATCGGCAACACCACACGAACCATCAGCTTGAGCAACACTGGCTCGCTCCTTACGGTAGGAAACGGCATTACCCTGACTCTGGGCGCGAACATTAGCTTGGTGGGTATTAGCGGCAATAGTGCTGCGCTGGTAACGGTGAACAGTGGGGGAACACTGGTGATGGAAACCGACTCGAAGATTAGCGGCAACAACGGCAGCAGCAACGGCGGCGGGGTGTATGTGAATGGCGGCACGTTTACGATGAGCGGTGGGGAAATCAGCGGCAACACCAGCACCTACGGCTACGGCGGCGGGGTGTATGTGTATAGCGGCACGTTTACCAAGTCGTCGAATGGAACCATTTACGGGTCGGATGCAACTGATGACTTGAAAAACACTGCTCAGGCAGGCGGCCACGCGGTTTTTGATTCTAACGACTGGAAGTACTGCGACATCACGGCTGGAACGGGCTTTACCCTGGACAGCACCAACATGACCAACTGGAGCGAGTGATTGCTCACTAAGGGCGGCGGGGTGTATGTGGCTAGCAGCAGCGGCGCGTTTGAGATGAGCGGCTGGGAATAATAAGAGCTGGCGGGAAGGGTGAACAAGCGTGCGACAGCGCACAGGGCATACTGTGCGCTGTGAAGCGCTGTGCATACGGACGGTTCGTCCCCTTTAGAACTTCTCCTATTGTCGTAATGGCATTTAACTCAGCCTGTATGGATGCGGTGTATTGTGAAAAATCATGGTTGAAGGCAAGAGTAATAACCCCATCAGATTCATCGGTCCCTTATGCCCTGAACTGAAAGCTCATGGTAATCGCAGAACCAATGAAGCCCGACGCCCCAGTAATAAAAATACGCATATACTACCTTCCTTGTTCCTGAATTCAACCGATAAGCAATGCCTCTGTATTGGTAAAAGTCCTAGCAGATGATGTAATAATGTATCACTTTATTTTTAAAGAGTCATGCCAATTATGCTTTACCTGGTTCTTCTCTATTAGGGCATAGTAATGCTATCATACCCCTATGCTAAAACCTCTTATCAAAGAAATTCTGTCCCAGGGTCAGACGCCATCTGATGGCATCTGTAATGTTTACGGCTGGGTGAGAAGCAAGCGGGAACTCAAAAATCTCATCTTCGTTGATGTCAATGATGGTTCCTGCTTTAACAGTATCCAGTGTACGTTTGATCGCGCTACGGCATTATCGCAGGAGACTGAGTCGGGTTTGACGACGCTTTCTACAGGCTGTTCTGTGAAGATACAGGGGCGGCTCGTGCCGTCGCCAGCGTCTGGCCAGGCAGTCGAGCTTGCGGGCATAAGCCTGCGTGTGCTTGGAACCGCGCCAGTGGAGACGTATCCACTCCAGAAAAAGGCGCACTCGATTGAGTTTTTGCGGGAAATCGCGCACTTGCGCGCCCGTACTAACACCATTGGCGCAGTAGCGCGGGTGCGGAGCAGATTGTCCTTCGCGGTACATGAGTTTTTTCAACAGCGAGGCTTTCGCTATATCCATACCCCGATCATCACTGCCAGTGACGCCGAAGGCGCGGGTGCCATGTTTCAGGTAACGACACTGGATATGGATGCTATTGCCAAAAGTGCCAAGGCGCCAGACTTTCACAAAGATTTCTTTGGTAAGAAGAGCTTCTTAACCGTGTCGGGTCAGCTTGAGGCCGAGACCTACGCCACAGCGCTATCGCGGGTCTACACCTTTGGACCGACTTTCCGCGCCGAGAACTCCAACACAACGCGCCATCTGGCTGAGTTCTGGATGATCGAGCCAGAAATCGCCTTCGCTGAACTGGAAGATAACATGAGTCTCGCCGAAGATTTCCTCAAGGCGCTGTTCACTGTTGCTCTTAACGATTGCGTCGATGACCTGACATTCTTTAACACTCGTGTTGAAAAGGGCATTATCAATACCCTGCGTTCTGTTGTTGATGCTCACTTCACCCATATCACCTATACCGACGCCATTGTTGAGCTTGAGAAAAACGCCGCCGCCTTTGAATTTAAGCCCTTCTGGGGCTGCGATCTCCAGAGCGAGCATGAAAAGTTCCTCACCGAAAAGGTGGCATGTAGACCAGTCATTGTTACCGACTATCCTAGGGAGATAAAAGCCTTTTATATGAAGCAGAATGATGATGGCAAGACAGTTCGAGCAATGGATGTGCTGGTACCAAGGCTGGGCGAAATCATTGGTGGCTCCGAGCGTGAGGCCGACCTGGGGCGGCTGGAAACGCGGATGAGCGAGCTGGGTATGCGGCTTGAAGATTACTGGTGGTATCTTGACCTGCGGCGGTTTGGCACAGTTCCTCATTCTGGCTTTGGCATGGGCTTTGAGCGACTCATCCAGTACGTTACTGGCATGGCGAACATCCGCGATGTGATCCCTTATCCTCGCGCTGTTGGGCAGGCGGAGTTCTAGCTATAGGCATGAACGTCTGGTTCAGACTGCCCATGCCTCCATCAAATCTCTCAAGCCAGAACCGTCTTGAGTATAGCAAGCCCTTCAGCGATTTCCTCATCGTTTATCGTATACGGTGGCAGGAAGCGCAGGGTATTCTTGCCAGCCGAAAGCACTAACAAGCCCTGAGCAAGACAGGCTTCCAGCATCGGCCATGCCTCAACCGTAATGTCCACGCCTATCATCAGGCCGCATCCCCGTATTTCCGTGATCTTCGGGTGCTTCCAGCCGCGAATCGTGCTTTGTATCAAGTCTCCCTTGCGCCTTATCTCTTCGAGGAACAGGGGATTCGTTACGGTTTCAAGCACAACGAGACCAGCGGCGGCGGCAAGCGGGTTACCGCCAAAAGTACTGCCGTGATCGCCAGTGTTGAGCGTGTCTGCCGCCTTTTCGCCGGCAAGCACTGCGCCCGCAGGCACGCCGCCGCACAAGCCCTTTGCCAGCGTAACAATGTCGGGCTGAATGCCGTAGGCTTCACAAGCCAGAAAAGTTCCGGTACGACCTAGTCCACACTGGATTTCGTCAAAGATGAGCAGTATATCCCGCTCAGCGCAGAGCCTTGCCACTGCCGCGATATACGCGCTGTCCTGTGGCCTGATGCCGCTCTCACCCTGAATAGCCTCTATGAGGATGCCAGCAACCGTGTTCTTGTCCAGCGCCTGATCCAGCGCGGCAAGGTCCCCAGACTGCACATACACAAAGCCTTCGGTAAAGGGGCCAAAGTCCTTGTGGAACACATCCTGACCTGTCGCCGAGAGCGTAGTGATGGTGCGCCCATGAAAACTTCCCCGCAGGCTGACAATCGTGTGTCGTCCGGGGCCATGTTTTATCAGCGAATACTTTCGCGCAATTTTGCAGGCGCCCTCATTGGCTTCCGCACCTGAGTTGGCAAGAAAGACCCGCTTCATGCCCGCACACGCTGCCACCAGCTTTTCAGCAAACGCAGCTGATACGTCGCTCTGGTAATAATTGCAGACATGGTTGAGCTTTGCCGCCTGTTCCGCTATGGCCTTCACTAACGGCGGGTAGGCGTGTCCTAGACAGTTCACCGCGATACCAGCCGTGAAGTCCAGATACCGTTTGCCGTTCACATCAAAAAGATACGATCCATCACCCTTTGCAAATGTTACCGGCAGGCGGTGATAGGTATTCATAAATACATCAGTCATTTTTCTTTCCTTTTCGTTCTCTATAATAACGACGGCTTTTGCCGCCTTGCGATTTCACACAATTGCAGTGCCAAGAGTCTGCACTGAGAGCAATGCGTGGGGGCGACGGCCATCAATGATGCGCGTTTCCCTGACACCACTTGTCAGCGCTTTGATACAGCAATCGGTCTTGGGGATCATGCCCTTGCTTACCACGCCGTCTCGTCTAAGTTGCTCCAGTTCAGTCCGCGATAGTTCCCTGATAAGCGAGGATGGATCTCTGACGTCGCGCAAAAGTCCGGGTACATCGGTCATAAGGATAAGCCGGGTAGCTTTTGTAGCAATGGCAAGCTCCGCCGCCGCGGTATCAGCGTTGACATTGAGGCCACGCCCTGCATCCTCGCCCAAGCCCAGCGCGACTGAGGACACTACAGGAATAAACCCACTACTGAGAACGTGGTTCAGCACATCAAGATCAACGTTCTCGATTTCTCCGACAAGACCGAGGTCTACGCTTGTGATACGCCGCGCCTTGAGTAGGCCACCGTCAATACCGCAGAGACCCACAGCCCTGCCTCCCCGCGCTTGAATAAGGGCCGCAATCTCCTTGTTGAGCTTACCGCATAAAACCATCTGCACGATCTCCATGGTTTCCTCATCTGTGTAGCGCAAACCATTTACAAAGCGGCTCACTTTATTAACTCTTCTGAGCATGGCGTCAATCTCTGGACCGCCGCCATGAACCAGTATAACCTGCTCCTGTCCCGCCATACGGATTAAATCCTCAACAACCGCAGTTTTGAGGTCCTCGTTGATCATGGCGCTTCCGCCATACTTGATAACCGTTGTTTGCATCATGTACAAATTATAGCATATTTCTGATAAAATATGCTATAATACCTTATGCGTTATTCTTGTTTGCATACCCATACCACGTTTTGTGATGGAGAGGACGATATCGAAACCTTTTGCCGAGTTGCGTATGAGAAAGGATTTGATAGCCTGGGTTTTAGTGCCCATGCGCCTATCACGAAAAAGACTGGCTGGGCATCGGACTGGCATCTGCCGGAAGAACGGCTCTCCGAATACCTTGACGCAGTGCGGGAGGCGCGACGACGCTGGGAAGGGAGGCTCCGCGTATTTGCCGGGCTTGAAATCGACTTTGTCGCAGGGCTTATGGGGCCAGCCGACAGAGATTATCGGGAACTGGGACTGGATTATTGTATTGGCTCAGTTCATTACCTTATTCCACCACGCGGAGAACCTTTCGAGGTTGATGGGTCCCCTGAAAAATTCGCCAAAGGCATTGAAGAAGGGTTTTCAGGAGATGCCGAAGCAATGGTGGACGCCTACTGGGATGCGGAAGAAGCGCTCATTCGCGCCGGAGGTTTTGATATTCTGGGGCATATCGACCTTATCAAGAAAAACAATCAGGATAAACACTGGTTTTCGCTTGAGTCCGAGACCTATCATGCCCATCTTGTGCGAGTCGCGGACTGTACCACGCAGATGTATGGGACTTCACCGTTTGTAGTCGAGGTCAACACTGGTGGCCTTAACCGAGGGAAGACACAGGATACCTATCCTTCCCTAGCGCTACTGCGCTTATTACGGGAGCGGAACATACCGCTCATCATCACTGCCGACGCACACCGTGCCTGCCATCTGGACGGCCATTATGCGGCGGCGCAAGAGACACTTCGTGAGATTGGTTATAAAATCGTTCATTATTCTCTTGTCAGTTTTAGTATTTGTGAGTATACTAATTATATTAGGAATGATTCCTAACATAAAAAAAAAGGTTTGGTTATGAAGAAACATAGTAAAAAGCGTGATGCTATTTTAGAGCTTATCCAATCGACCTCGTCACATCCGAGCGCTCGTTGGATTTATGAGCAACTCAAAGATCGGATTCCAGGGCTTTCCCTTGCCACTGTGTACCGCAACATCAGTCTGTTCCTGAAAGAGGGAGCTATCATCTCTGTTGGTGTAGTGAATGGAGAGGAACATTTTGATGGCTATATTGATCCGCGCCCTCATTTGATATGCACTCACTGCGGGCAGGTCATTGATATCCCGAACCCCAACATGGAGCTTCTCAAGGTCATCGTCGAAAAACAGCAGGAACTGCAGTTAATTCCTCATGGCTTCAACGTTGATTACCGGAGGGTAATCTTCTACGGTATCTGTGAGGACTGTAGCGCAAAAAACGCTGAGAGCACGGAGCGTGAAAAGTAGCCGAAAACCAAGTCGGGACTAAGTTATCGGAGCTGTAAAGCTCCGATAGTTCAAACGGAAACTACCGGCGTAAGCTGTTAGAAATATTTAAAAACAGGAGAAAAAAGATGAGATTTGTTTGTCTAGTCTGTGGTTATGTGCATGAGGGCGATCAGCCGCCAGTGGCCTGTCCTCAGTGTAAGGCGCCTGCGGCCAAGTTTAAGGCGCAGGATGCAGGAACTACCTATGCTGCGGAGCATGTGGTCGGTGTTGCCAAGGGTGTTGAGGAAGATATTCTCGATGACCTGCGGGCGAACTTTAACGGCGAGTGCAGCGAGGTCGGTATGTACCTTGCCATGAGCCGCGTCGCAGAGCGGGAGGGTTACCCTGAGGTTGCCGAAGCCTTCAAGCGATACGCCTTTGAGGAGGCCGAACACGCCGCGAAGTTCGCCGAGCTTCTTGGTGAGGTCATCACCGACAGCACCAAACGCAACCTTGAACTCCGCAGTGCCGCCGAGCATGGCGCCTGCGAAGGTAAAGTCAAGCTCGCCAAGCTTGCCAAAGAGCGCGGCTATGATGCCATCCATGATACGGTTCATGAGATGGCCCGTGATGAGGCCCGCCATGGCTGTGGCTTCAGTGGCCTACTGAAACGATACTTCGCATAAAACACGAGCCTCAGTGCTTACCGCTGTTCCTTATAGGACAGCGGTTTTTTTATCGACACTGGTTGGAGTGGTGTTATCCCATGTTAGATGTCTGACACCAAAGCGCTAGTTGAAGCGACTCTATTCGGTAGAGCCGCGTATGTACTACGATGCGGCTGGTGAAGTGTGGGTTACCAGGACTTAAACAAATTTACAAGAAACTACTATCAAGGGGTATTGCAAAATACGGTAAAAAGGTTTATGATATCTTTAACCATTCCCCGATAAGGGTAATACAGGAGATTACATAATGCCAAACAGTCAGAAAGAGCCTAAACTGGCTTACTACAAATTTGCCGTTTATTTAAACTCTCTCCAAGTGTTTCTAATTTACCCCTTCATGTATAATAACGACCCATACAGAGCATCCGTTACAACAAACGTGTCATTAGTTTTAACTAATAA
>JAIRYV010000078.1 GCA_031267685.1 Treponema sp. | reverse complement strand
GCTTAGCTGAGAAGCTCGACGCGGTGATAAAAGCGTGCAAGCGTGGTGATACTGATGCTGCTGACAAACTTGGTGAAGCATTGTCTGTTGCCACGTTCAGTGTTGAGGTTGATCCGCTGTTAGCGGAGCTATGCGATCTGCTCTCGTTCTTGGACTATGACGTGGCTATAGGCAAGGTGAATGAGATAACAGCAAAAATAGCGCAATGAGGCAGGCGATCTGAAACTGGAGAGAAAACAGGCGTGAGCATGGCGGGAAACTCAGAAGCGTCGTTTTCCCGCAGCCCGAAGCCCCGATAATCGTGATAAACTCCCCCGCCTCAATCGAAAGACTAACATCATCAATGGCGTTGGCCGCTGCATTCTGAAACCGCTTTGTGGTATATTCAAACGATACCTTCGTCAAATCATTCAAAGCACGGTGATGAAAGCCTACAAGCGTGGCGATACTGACAAACTTCGTAGAAGAATTGTCCGCCGCCACGTTCAGCGAGGAGGTCGGATAGCCGAACTGTGCGATCTGCTCTCGTTCTTGGACTATGACGTGACTATAGACAAGATGAATGAGATAACAGAGAAAATAGCACAATGAGGCAGGCAGCATGAAAGCTGCCATTACCACCTGGAGCGAGAAGGGAAAATCACCACTCATTTACATTACGCTGCATCCAAGCACTTTCACGGCAAATGGAGGTTAGCGTAACTCGACGCCGGTGATGTTATCGGCGGGGACGGAGAAAACGATGCCTTCAGCCTCGGACTGGAGGCCGAATTTTTCGCTTACCACGCTCATGATGGCATTTTTCTTTTCGCGGGTAGAAAGAATCATGATGATTTCCTTCTCATTTTGCACGGATATACCAAAAAACTTCACCTGGCTTTGACGGGCAGTACCGCGAACGGAGATCACTGTCCCACCTCCGGCCCCGGCTTTCCGGGCTTCCGCCATGAACTCATCGCTGTAGCCCTGATTGAGTATACACATAATCAAATCGCTTCTTTTTTTCGTTTCCATGATACCGGCCTCCTCGCCGTCAATATGTTTCTTGTCATCCTTTACATCGGCCTCCACCTCCGCCCGTTCGCCGGAAAACATCCCCAGAACTGGCGTGTTTATGCCAGATAGCGGCACGGAAAACGCCACCCCCGCGCCCCGTTCCCAGAGGCCCACTTTCCTGGCAATATTCTTTATCAGGGGCTGCAAGCGCGCAGCATCCTCAAGCGAGATCACCACTGCCTTGTCTGTCGCACCAATACCGAGCAGGTCAAGAATCTCCTTGCTCGCAGTCCCCTTGCCCTTTGCCGTATACTGAATCTGAACGCCAACTTTTTCAAAAGCCGTCGTCACAAGCTTTTGCCGCGACCAATCCACGATGAAGATTACCAGCGAAACAACCGGCGGTGTGTCGGCCTTTTTTGACTTAAACCATTCAAGCGGGTTAATCATAGTACGCCTCCACATTGTAATCGGTTATCGAACCAGCAAGAGCAACAGAACCCGTGCGCGCCTTGGCCAACGCAGCCTCCGATTCGACAGCGACCGTCTTGAGCTTTGCTCCGTATACAAGCCCCATTGCCTGAATTACGATGAGCGGCGTCATCGCCACCATTGCCACGATACCAAATGCCTCACGCATGAGGTCACCGCCCGAACCTTCACAGACCCCCATCGCCAGCGGTAGGAGAAACGTGCTGGTAAGTGGACCGGAACACACACCGCCTGAGTCAAACGCAATGCCGGTAAAGATACGCGGCACAAAGAACGTGAGTATCAGCGCAAACGCATACCCAGGAACGAGAATATACATAATTGGAATATGGAGCAGTATCCGCACCATCGTGATACCAAGCGCCGCTGCCATGCCGACAGCCAGTCCACGCGCCAATATCTTCGCCGAAATCGCTCCGCCCGAAATATCCTCAACCTGCTTCTTCAGGACGTGTACCGCCGGTTCCGCCGTTACGATGTAGTAGCCGATGAGCATCGAGAGCGGCACTAGCACCCATTTGATCTCGGATGAGGCAAGGTCTTTGCCCAAAAGTTGCCCAACCGGGATGAACCCGACATTCACGCCAGTCAGAAAGACCACCAGCCCCACAAAGGTATAGATAAACCCGATGGCAATACGGATGATCTGATGCTTTTTATACCGGCGGGAAATAATCTGAAAGAGTACAAAAAACAAGACAATCGCCGCAAGCGCCATTGATACCTCTTCAGCATAGTTGGGAAGCTCCAGTGCAAAACTCTCCACCACGTCGCGGGAAGTCTCAATGAGAAGAACCTCCGACAATCCCACCTCCGCGCTGCTCGGCCTGAAGAATATACCTAAAAGAAGCACAGCCATAATCGGTCCAATTGAACAAAGCGCAACTAAGCCGAAACTGTCGCTTGCACTCTCCTTATCCGAACGCAATGCAGCAACACCAATACCCATCGCCAGAATGAATGGCACTGTAATCGGCCCCGTTGTAACGCCGCCCGAATCGAACGCCACCGGCACAAATGTGTCGGGCGTAAAGAAGGCCAGCACAAACGTTATCACATAGAAAATGATAAGCAGCACAGAAAGCCGTATCTTGAAGAGCGTCCGCAACACGGCAATCATGAGAAACAGCCCCACACCCAACGCCACCGTCACCACCAACATAATTGAAGGATTTATCGACGGCACCTGCTGGGCAAGCACCTGCAAATCCGGCTCGGCAATAGTAATAAGCACGCCCATGATAAAGCTGATCGCCAGCACAATGAAAAGGTTAGATGTCTTGGTAAGCTGAATCCCAATCCCCTCGCCCATCGGCATCATCGCCATATCCGCGCCCAGCGTAAAGAACCCCATCCCGATAATGAGCAGCGCCGCCCCACACAGAAACTCCAGAATCGTCCCCGCTGGCATCGGCACCAGCACCACACTCACGATAAGTACGATGATTGTGATCGGCATCACCGAAGAGAACGCTTCGATAATCTTTTCTTTAAGAATCTTGTTCATTATACTTAGTATACTACAGGAAGGTAAAAAAATGCAAGAGCCCGCATTACGTGGGACTCAGTCCCGAACACGCCTCAATGCAGCATAGCAATCAATTAGTTTCTATAGCAGTTTCGCTCTGTAGCTCAGCTTCCAATAAAAATATGAATTGAAACGCAGATATCCTGTAATAAATACTATATATAATTCGCACCAACCATTAGTGCTTTGTATGGAGGCTTACATGCGAGAATTTTCAGCCACTTCGCCGAAAGTGCCGGTGTCTGATGTACCTTTGAGCGACCTGCGGAAGCAATACCTCGGCAACCAGCTTAGTAGAAAAGACTTCGAAGGACGTATATTCCAATTCCTCCTTGATAATTATCAGCGGTTCCACCTATTCAGCCATGATCAGGATGCTTTCACTGATTACCTGTGCTGGCTATACCCTCGTCTGAGCCGAGCAATTGATGCTTATAAAGAAGTCGGAGCCTCTTTCGATGCCTATATAAGCTCAATCGTGCGCTGGTCGTCCAAAGAGTACTGGTCGCGGACAAACGATCATTACATTGCCGAGTGCGCTTGCTGGGAAACCCACGCTCGGGAAGATTCTTTCGCGAGCGAGCTTACACCTGCGTATCTCGCAGAGGAATGTTTTAAGCCGGTGAAAAAACCTCGACAGATACTTATCCTCTTACTGAAGTCATATTCTTTCGTGTCTGATGATTTTATCGCCCGTGTGGCTCCAGCCATAGGCGTCAGTCCTGATGAGCTGACGCTTATGATTGATAAGATCCGTGAACTGTGTAACGACCGCGAGGAGAAGATTCGTAATCTTCAGGAAAAGCTTAACTGTCAGTATTACCGCTGCGTGGTTTACCAAAGACAGCTTGAGTCCTTACCTGAAAGCTCGGCGCGAAGAGAAACACTGTGTGGCTGTCTGAAACGGGCACAGGCGCACTATACCAAAATAAAGCAACAGCTTGCCACCATCAACCGCAAGGCCAGCAATAGCCAGGTCGCGAAGATAATGAACATTCCCAAAGGTACGGTTGATTCTGCCCTGTACAGCATAAAGCATAGAGCCTTACATGGCCTCTACAAGCCATACGAATAGTCTGGTCTGAGCAACCGCAGGGTAAGAGCATCAAAGCTCACGGCGCTACTTATCCTTGTCGTCCTTTGAGCCAATAAGCGTGAACGTTAAGCCCGATTGATACCGGCACCCTGGGTTGGCTGGGTTAATGATCTTGCCATTGGCATAGAAACCAACACTCCCTGTTGAAAACTCTTTTTGAGTGGCATACAGTCTGCCCCACTCCTGATTATTATCGCCTATGATTACGATTTGTAAGGACGCAGGCGCCTTGTCATCTCGGATTCCCATAATCTTCTCCTTAGTTTTATCATGCTAGAAAATATCATTTCTTAGCGCTAGAGTCTACCCTTTCCTAGCCTGGTAGCGTACTCTTTCCTCGTGCTAGGAAGCATCACTTCCTCGTGCTAGGAAGCATCACTTCCTCGTGTTAGGAAGCGCCACTTCCTCGTGTTAGGAAGCGCCACTTCCTCGACCAGGGAAGCGCCACTTCTAAGCTGGATTGACATGATATGGGTATCGTAACTATTCGCGTCATGCACGGACTATTTGCCGCTTCTTGCTTTAGAAGCCAAGTCTATGGCCACGGCAGCCAAGAGAACAAAACCCTTGATGGCTTGCTGCCAGTCCGTGCTGACCCCGATGATGGACATGCCATTGTTGAGAACTCCGACAAAAAGCCCGCCGACTACCGCGCCGATAATCGTTCCAACGCCGCCAGAGACCGCCGAACCACCTACATAACAGGCGGCAATGGCGTCCATCTCGAAGTTCTGTCCGGCCTTTGGAGTGGCCGAGTTGAGCCGGGCAGTGAACACAATGGCTGCCACTGCCGCTAGGATTGCCATGTTGGTGTATATCCAGAACATGACCCACTCAGTTTTGATCCCCGACAGCTTCGCCGCCTTTTTGTTACCCCCCAGCGCATAGATGTGACGACCCTGTACTGTTTTTGAGGCTACAAACTGATACCCTAGAATAAGAATCCCCAGTATTATCAGGATATTCGGGAAGCCCCGGTACAAGGCAAACACAAAGGTAAAGGCCATAAGTACCACAGAGATAAACACCACTTTGGCTGCCCAGACGCCAACTGGAGTAATGTCAAAGCTGTACTCCAGTTGCTTTTTGCGTTTACGGACTTCACTGACGATGATGATCACAGTAATTGCTAAGCCTATGATGATGGTGAGGCTGTGGAGATTTGCATCGCCTATAGTCAGACCGCCCAGGGGATCAGGGATATAACCAGAGGCGATAAGCTGGAACTCCCGTGGGAAGGGCGCTTTTGTCTGGCCTTTCATGATGACCTGACCTAGGCCGCGAAACATCAGCATCCCGGCTAAGGTGGCGATGAACGGCGGAACGTGTACAAAGGCGATCCAGAAGCCCTGCCATGCGCCAATAGCCGCGCCAATCAGGAGGGCAATGAACATGGCTAAAAAGGAATTCATCCCCATGTCAACCACCATCACACCACACAGAGCGCCTACAAAACAGACAATGGAGCCTACTGAAAGATCAACGTTACCGGTAAGGGTACAGAGCAACATCCCTACCGCTAGGATAAGCACATAGCTATTCTGGAGTACCAGATTCGTAAGGTTCACGGGTCTGAAGAAGATACCGCCAGTCAAAATGCCGAACACTATCATGGCCAGTACCAGCGCAATGACCATGCCGTATTGCCGCGAATTCTTCTTCAATAGATCAACTAAGGTATTCATTGTTATCTCCTGCAGGTAGTAGTAACTAGTTACTAAGCATTAGTTACTCAAAATATGACGCATGATCTCTTCCTGCGTCGCGGTTTTGCCTGGTAGCTCGGCAGTGATGCGTCCTTCGCTCATCACATAGATTCGGTCGCTCATACCGATGATCTCTGGCATTTCGCTGGAAATGAGTATGCACGCCATGCCCTGAGCTGCCAGATCGTTGATGATCGTGTATATCTCGTGTTTTGCGCCAACGTCAATACCCCGTGTTGGCTCGTCCAGTATGAGGATGCGGGGGTCAGAGAAAAGCCACTTTGCCAGCACTACCTTTTGCTGGTTACCGCCTGAAAGGTTGCCAGCCAGCTGCAAGATTGACGGGGTCTTGGTATTCAGCTTCCTCCGGTACTCCTCTGCCGCCATGATCTCCTCATGCTCATTCACCACACTGTTCTTCGCAATCTTCTTTAGCTTGGACATGGTGGTGTTTTCTTTGATGGTCTGAATCAGCACTAAACCAAATTCCTTACGGTCTTCGGTTACATAGGCCACGCCATAGTCAATGGCTTTAGGGATCGTGTCGAGATCAACTTCTTTGCCGTCAATAAAGGTTTTCCCGCTGATGTTCACGCCGTAATACTTACCGAAAATGCTGGTAGCTAATTCCGTGCGCCCCGCGCCCACCAAACCTGCCAGTCCTATCACTTCCCCAGCGCGAACGCTGATGTTCACCTTGTCGAGTTTCTTTCGCTCAGGATCATCGGGGTTATAGACTGTCCAGTCTTTCACCTGGAAAACCACGTCGCCTATAGTGTTTGTCCGTTTAGGGAAACGGTCGGTAATTTCTCTGCCCACCATGCCCTTGATGATACGGTCTTCACTGATGGACGCTGTGCCGCGTGAATTACGCTCTACCCCTAAGGTTTCTATAGTCTTGCCATCCCTCAGTATGGTGATAGTATCTGCCACAGATGCCACTTCGTTCAGCTTATGGGAGATCAGCACAGAGGAAATGTTACTCTTGTCCCTAAGTTCCCTCAGAATTTGTAAGAGATGCTCGCTATCGTTCTCGTTCAGCGATGAGGTAGGCTCGTCCAGAATGAGTACCTTAGCGTTTTTAGCAAGGGCTTTGGCGATTTCCACCATCTGCTGCTTGCCCACACCCAGTTTGTTCACCGGCGTATTGGGGCTTTCGTTCAGCCCCAGTTTCTTCATATATACAAGTGCGTCATCACGTGTCTTATCCCAGTTGATGATGTTGTACTTTGCCCGCTCATCACCGATGAACATATTTTCAGCGATAGAGAGGTAAGGGCTTAACGTCAGTTCCTGATGAATGATGACAATGCCGGCTTTTTCACTCTGCTTGATGTCGGTAAAAGTGCATGGAGTCCCATTAAACACAATCTCTCCCTGATAAGTGCCGTACGGATAGACTCCAGACAGGATGTTCATGAGGGTTGATTTCCCCGCGCCGTTTTCCCCCACCAGAGCATGAATCTCGCGCTCCTTTACCTGAAGATTAACATTGTCAAGGGCTTTAACCCCGGGGAAAGTCTTTGTGATGTCCTTCATTTCAAGCAATACAGCCGGCTTTGGCATGGGATAACTCCTTTTAACAGCAGATTAGTGGATAGCTGAAGCCCAGCAAAGCTAACGAACAAAGCTAACCACTAATTACTAATTACAGTCCAAGTTCCGCTGCAGTGTGATAACCAGTATCGACTACTGTTGATATAAGGTTATCCTTGGTAACAATGACAGAATCAAGCAACAGAGATGGAACAATCTTTGAGCCGTTGTGATAGCTTGAAGTGTCAAGACCAGTAGGCGTCCTGCCGCTGAGGATGTTGTCCACCAGAGTAACAGTGGCTGCTCCGAGTGAACGGGTATCCTTCAGTACCGTAGCATACTGTTCACCAGCGAGAATGGACTTACAGGCGGCAATGATGCAGTCCTGTCCACCTACCACTGGCAGGGGCTTACCTGCAGTGCCATAACCCACGGCTTTGCACGCTTCAAGACAAGACAGGCTGATGGGGTCATAGGGACTGAGGATGCCGTCAAGGGTCTGAGTGGTGTAATAGGCTGAAAGCAGGTTTTCCATACGCTTCATCGCTTCGGCGGCGTCCCAGCGGAGTGTGCCAACCACATCACGACCCTGCTGACCAGAACCGATCAGGAGTGTACCATTATCAAAGTAGGGTTTCAGCTTATCCATAGCGCCGTCATAGAATCCTACAGAGTTGTTGTCGTCTGGGGAACCGGCGAACAGTTCAATGATGAGGGGCTTTTTGGCGGGCGAGTCAAGATTCATGCCCTTGATGAGGATTTCGCCCATCTGCTGACCTACTTTGTAGTTGTCAAAGGACACGTAGTAGTCAACATTGGAAGACCTCATCAACAAGCGGTCATAAGAGATGATTGGAATCTTTGCGGCTGCTGCCTCAGCAAGTCCGTTAGACAGGGACGAACCGTCGATAGACGCGATAATCAGAGCCTTAGCGCCCTTAGTGATCAGGTCTTCGAGCTGCCTGACCTGCGTGGGTATATCGTCATCTGCATACTGGAGTTCGACTGTATACCCCAGTTGCTCCAGGCCGGCCTTGACCGCGTCGCCATCTTTGATCCAGCGTTCCTCTGAGCGCGTTGGCATCAAAACGCCAACCAGCCCCTTGCTCGCTGAAGCTGCTGCTCTGCCTGACTGTTGCCCGCCACTAGCGAAAACAGTCCCTACTGACACAAGAATCCCCAAACCAATGCCTAGGATTTTCTTATTCATACATTCCTCCAAAAATAAGATTGTGTAAGTGTATCATCAGTTAAAGAGGAGCGCAAGTTTTGCGTTGGGGATTTTGGGTGAGTTTTTTCTCAACCTTTGCTCTATTTTGCTCAATCCCTGCTAGTGAGTGCCAGACATATAGAGTCATAGAGTGAGTGTCAGACACAAAGTGCAAGTGCGACATATATGAGTGCCAGAGACATAGACACAGAAAAGTTACAGAGCCGCGGCAAGCTCTGCCTGCCCACAAGTGCCAGACACTTGAGTGCCACAGACATATGCCAAAGTGTCAGACACTTCAGACATATGATAAAAAGTGTCAGACACTTAAAGCATTATACATCCTCAGCTCCCTATTATAGACATGAGACCTTTAAGAAAACTCAAACCCGGAGCAATTTATCACGTTGTCTCTAAAATTAACCGCAGGGCTATGGACCTACAGTCGGCTCAGATCAAGGCTATGCTCTTGGTCTTCATCAACAAGGCTAAACTAAAGTACCCGTTCCAGCTCTTGAACTTTTGCATCATGGATAACCATATCCATCTCATCATCAAGCCGGGCAAGGGCCAATCCCTGTCTAAGATCATGCAATGGATCAAGGGGAATTTCGCCCGATACTGGAACAAGGTTCACCACACGGAAGGGCATCTATGGGGAGAACGGTTTTTCTCGAAGATTATCGAGAATGTAGCACAATTTTTCAGGGTTTTCAAGTATATCGATGATAATCCTGTGGCAGCGCAGATGGTACCAAAGGCGGAGGATTGGGAGTTTGGTGGTTTATACCACCATCTGCATAGACGGTTGGATGTGATAGATATACCACGGAGCGCTCTTCTGGGGCTATTCTTCGGCATAGGGTGTTAGTGAGTCAGAAAGTATCAGACAAGACACAAGACACAAGAAGGAAGGGGTCAGACATGAGGTGTAGACATACGAGACAAGTGGATAAGAATCTTGCCCGAATCTATGTCTCGTCACCGCTGCATGGTTAAGGCACGGTCAAGGCTTAAACTTTTATCTATCTCACGCCGTTTCTATTAGCGTTGGCCTTATCATGCTAGAAAGTATCCTTTCCTATGGCTGGAGTCTACCCTTTCCTAGTCTAGGAAGGCATCCTTTCCTAGTATTAGGAAGGCATCCTTTCCTAGCCTAGGAAAGCACCCTTTCCTAGTATTAGGAAAGCATCCTTTCCTAGCCTAGGAAGGCATCCGCTCTAGCCAAGAGGTGTGCTTCTAAGCTGCCTTGATATGATAGTGGTGAGGCCGCTCTCTCCACAGATGGAGAGGTTGTGTTGTTAAGTTGCCAATTCACATAAGTTATCTTCAAAAATAACGAAAAAGATGTTGACAACACAAGAATACGGTACTATCATGCTATTATAGAATTTTTCAGGAAGACAAAGATGAAAAATATCAAACGGTTATAGCTGACGCTTCTAGTGACTCTGATTGCCGCCGGAAGCGTATTTGCGGGCAGTGCAGTGCAGCGAGGCGTATCAGCCGGAGGAAAAACAGTGCTAAACTTCTGGTCATGGCGCACTGAGGGTGTAGATGCCTACGAGGACTTATTCAAGGTCTCCGAGACGCAAAACCCCGATATCGACGTGGTTCATACGGCACACCGGAATACTGAGTACAACACTATCCTGGCAGCAGCACTGAACAGAGGGTCTGGGACAGATGTGATCATGGCTCGCTCCTACGGCGGTTTCAAGGCATTCGCTCAGTCCGGCTATATGCAGGCACTGATGACCTTCTGCCAGAGCTAAAGAACTTTAACGACGCTAACCGGCGAGGCTCTACCTCTGTGGCAGACGGAAAGATTTACGGGGTTCCTATGGCAAGCCAGACGTGCGTTATCTTCTATAATATGGATATCTATAGCAAACTGGGGCTTACTATCCCAGTAACATGGGATGCATCTATCGCTAATCTGGAGGCCATAACCCTACGTGCCAGACATAGTGCTGGGGTCAGTTGAAACAGCAGACCGAATGGGCTTGTCAAATAGCGAATATGAAAGGCTTGGTACGTGGGACTTGAATGCGGCACTGAAACGGGTACAATAGAGCGAATGAAGGAGTCTTAGGTGTTAAAAGTTTTTACCTATCTCAAGCCATTTCTGTTCAGCTTTGTACCAGCAATCGCATTTCTGTTTGTACAGGCGTTCTGTGATCTTACGCTGCCAAACTACATGGCTTCCATTGTCAATGTGGGAATCCAGGAAGGGCGATATGACTATATCCTCTCCACTGGGCTTACTATGCTGGGGATCGCGCTTCTGGGTGGTCTTGCCACGATAGTAGTGAGTCTGCTCTCTTCACGGGTGGGGGCGGGCTTTGCGCGGAATCTGCGGAAAGCGGTGTTTGAGAAGATCGAGCGCTTCTCTAGTATTGAATTTGACCAGTTCTCCACAGCTTCGCTTATCACGCGCTGCACCAATGATGTTACTCAGATACAGATGTTACTTATGATGGGTATACGGATGATCTGTTACGCGCCGATCATGGCCATTGGCAGTATCGTGATGACGCTCAGGCTGGCGCTTTCGTTAACTTGGATCATTGGGCTTGCCTCTGCTGTGCTTATCACCATGAGTGTGGTGATCATGGCTGTGGCCATGCCGAGGTTCACGATTATTCAGAAGCTCATTGATCGAATCAATCTGGTATCCCGTGAGGGGCTGTCTGGCCTCATGGTGATTCGGGCTTTTGGCGCCCAGGCACATGAGCAGGCGCGTTTTGAGAAGGCAAATGACGAGCTTACCAGCACTCAGCTTTTCATTAACCGCGTGATGGTTTTTCTCTGGCCAGCCATGACGTTCATCATGAACGGAGTTACCCTGCTGATTATCTGGATTGGAGCGCGGGAAATTGCGGCGTCGACTATGCAGGTTGGCGATATGATGGCGTTTATGCAGTATGCCATGCATATCCTCATGTCCTTCCTTATGATATCCATGATGTTTGTCTGGGTTCCTCGCGCTCTGGTGTCTGCTAAACGGATCAATGAGGTGTTGGTTACGGAGAACTCTATTGTTGATCCAGTGCGTCCGCAGACTTTTGAGTCGGTGAAGGGTTTGCTTGAATTTAGGCACGTGCGTTTTCGTTATAAGAACGCGGAGGAAGACGCGCTTTCGGATATTAGCTTCAGTGCAAAGCCCGGAGAAACTACTGCGATTATCGGCTCAACTGGTTCAGGCAAAACCACGCTTGTGAACCTTATCCTGCGTTTCTATGAGGTAAGTGGCGGTCAAGTGCTGGTTGATGGGCGGGATGTGCGTGATGTTGCTCAGAGTGATTTGCGTGCGCGGATTGGCTATGTTCCTCAGAAGGCAGTCCTGTTTTCAGGAAGCATTGACTCTAACCTCCGCTATGGTAAGAAAGACGCGACAGATGCGGAGCTTGAGCTTGCTGTGCAGGTTGCCCAGGCGACTGAGTTTATTAACACGAACAGTGCGCGCTTTAACGCGGACATTGCTCAGGGTGGTGGCAATGTGTCTGGGGGTCAGCGACAGCGGCTCTCCATTGCCCGCGCTTTGGTTAAACAGCCGGAGTTCCTCATCTTTGATGACAGTTTTTCCGCCCTGGACTTCAAGACAGATTCGTTGTTACGGGCTGCGCTGTATGAGCATGCGCGTGGAGTCACGCTTATCATTGTGGCGCAGCGGGTGAACACGATTATGAATGCGGAGCAGATCATTGTACTGGACAATGGCCGGATTGTGGGGTGTGGAACTCATCGGGAACTTTTGCAGACCTGTCCTGAGTATCACGAGATTGCCTTATCGCAGTTATCAGAGGAGGAGTTAGGATGAGCGACGCATCGCGGCGAAATCGCCCGCGCAGAGGAATGGGGCCGGGTGGCGGGCCTTTTGGCATGATGCCTGGTGAAAAGGCGAAGAACTTCAAAGGTTCAATGCTGGTGCTTATCAAGTATCTGGGCAGGTATCGCTGGTCTATTCTTATAGTAAGCATTCTGGCGATCATTTCTACAATTTTCACGATACTTGGGCCGAAGATACTGGGGCAGGCTACAGACGAGCTTTTTTCCGGTGTTATGCGGCAGGTTGCGGGTGAGGGAAGCATGAACTTCACACGAATTGGCCAGATACTCGTGTTTCTGGCCTGTCTTTACCTTGCCAGCATTGTGTTTTCATACCTTCAGGGTTTTGTTATGGCAGGCATCACCGCGCAAATCAGCCGCCGCCTGCGAAACGAAATCAATGCGAAGACTCATCGTCTGCCCCTGAGCTACTACGACAGAACCACGCATGGGGACATACTCTCCCGCATCACGAATGACGTTGACACCCTTAGCCAAACTCTGAACCAGAGCCTTTCGCAGATCATCACTTCGCTCACCTCGCTGGTAGGAGTAATCATCATGATGTTTTCCATCAGTTGGCAGCTTACGCTGGGAGCTTTGCTCGTCATTCCGGTTTCCATGGTTGCGGTAACGTTTGTGGTTAAGAAGGCCCAGAAGCACTTTGTGAATCAGCAGAAGTTTTTGGGAAGCGTGAACGGCCATGTGGAAGAGATGTTTGGGAGCCACATCGTGGTTAAGGCGTTTAATGGCGAGGCGGATTCGGTGAGAACCTTTGATGAGTACAACAATGCGCTCTACAACTCAGCGTGGAAAGCCAACTTTCTCTCTGGTCTTATGATGCCTATAACCGGTTTCATTGGAAACATTGCCTATGTAGGGATATGCATTGTTGGCGGTTACTTTACAGTCAGTGGCCTTATGACCGTCGGTGACATACAGGCGTTTATCCAGTACATCCGCAGTTTCATGCAGCCCATCACTCAGATTGCGAACATCTCGAATGTGTTACAGCAGACTGCCGCTGCTGCGGAGCGG
This sequence comes from Treponema sp., assembly GCA_031267685.1. GTDB lineage: Bacteria > Spirochaetota > Spirochaetia > Treponematales > Breznakiellaceae > JAIRMT01. The sequence continues at coordinate 50,110 of JAIRYV010000078.1, read as the reverse complement.
GTTTTTGAGTTTCTCAATGAGCCGGAGGAGGTGGCGGAAACTGCGGTAACGCGCCTCATGCCTGATATTCGTGCTAAACGGACAGTTGCCTTTGATCACATTTCCTTTGGCTACTCAGACGACAAGATCGTTATCCACGACTTCACTGCCACGATCAGCGCAGGGCAGAAGATAGCGATTGTTGGCCCTACTGGGGCAGGCAAGACTACCATTGTAAAACTGCTTATGCGTTTTTATGAGGTACAGAGCGGTACGATTAGTATTGACGGCCATAATATCCGAGACCTCAGCCGTGACAACTTGCGCTCGGTATTCGGCATGGTTTTGCAGGACACCTGGCTTTTCAACGGCACGATTGCTGAGAACATTCGCTATGGCCGCCTCAATGCCACAGACGACGAGGTAAAGGCCGCAGCTCTTGCGGCACAGGTTGATCACTTTGTGCGAACCCTGCCTGATTCGTATAACATGATCCTCAACGAGGAAACCAACAACATCTCTCAGGGGCAGCGCCAGCTTCTCACCATTGCCCGCGTGATTCTGGCAAACCCGGAAATCCTCATTCTTGACGAAGCGACCAGTAACGTAGACACCCGCACTGAGCTGTTGATTCAGCAGGCTATGGATAACCTGATGAAGGATCGCACAAGCTTTATTATTGCGCACCGGCTCTCGACCATACGCAATGCCGACCTTATTCTGGTTCTGCGCGATGGCGACATTGTTGAGCAGGGAACCCACACCGAGCTTCTGACGAAGAGCGGTTTTTATGCCAGCCTGTACAACAGCCAGTTTGAGGGAGCAAAGGCGGGAGACTAAGGCAGAGAGGCGGGTAAGACCATCTCCAACTGGATGGTTTCCGCCGATGCTCTACAAACACTAGACCCATTTTCTGGATCGTCTAGCCTTTACACCGTGGGTTTGATAAAGACTAGAGAGCAGGCTCTTGGCACAGGAAATATTTTATATTAATACTATGTTCCTATATAAAATAGGTGAATTATGCGTTATAATTTTGATGAGGTCATAGAGCGACGAGGCTTCGGCAGCGCTAAGTGGGATATGGTGGCTCCGGACGTGCTGCCTATGTTCGTGGCGGACATGGATTTCAGGGCGGCGCCGCCGATTATCGAGGCTATTCGGGAAAAAATGAACCACGGGGTTTTCGGCTATGGCCGGGACCTGGAATTTCCTGCGGTGATAAAAAAGTGGTTCCATGATGAATACGGCACGGTGATTGAGGAAGATTAGGTTGTAGTGCTTCTCGCCATCGTGCCAGTCCATGACGCGGTAAGCCATCTGCGGGAGGGGCCGGTGCTGATCAACACTCCAACTACCATGTATTGTTGGTCGCCCCTCTCAAAGCGGGTATAAGGAACAATCCTTTACCCGCGAAAAAATACTAACGAGTATTATGAGATTGATTTTGATGACCTCCGGGCGCGGACAGGGGAGAATGTCCGGCTTTTTTACCTCTGTAACCCCATAATGCGCCCGGAATACACGGTTCCCTTTCCGGCATAGACAGTCCTGAGTCATATAGTCGCCGTTTATAACTTCGAGAGGTCTCAGCTTGGTATAGTCGCGTATAATGTACAGGTCATAATGATTCACAATACTAACCTGTGCTATTCAATAACACTAGCCTGTGCTATTCGATGACACTAGCCTGTGCTGTTCAATGACACTAGCCTATGCTACTCGATGACACTAGCCTGTGCTACTCGATGACACTAGCCTGTGCTATTCAATGACACTAACCTGTGCTACTCGATGACACTAGCCTGTGCTATTCAATGACACTAGCCTGTGCTACTCGATGACACTAGCCTATGCTGTTCAATGACACTAGCCTATGCTACTCGATGACACTAGCCTGTGCTATTCAATAACACTAGCCTGTGCTACTCGATGACACTAGCCTGTGCTATTCGATGACACTAGCCTGTGCTATTCGATGACACTAGCCTGTGCTATTCGATGACACTAACCTATGCTACTTGATGACACTAGCCTGTGCTACTCGATAACACTAGCCTATGCTACTCGATGACACTAGCCTATGCTGTTCAATGACACTAGCCTATGCTACTCGATGACACTAGCCTGTGCTGTTCAATGACACTAGCCTGTGCTACTTGATGACACTAGCCTGTGCTATTCGATGACACTAGCCTGTGCTATTCAATGACACTAGCCTGTGCTGTTCGATGACACTAGCCTGTGCTGTTCGATGACACTAGCCTGTGCTATTCAATGACACTAACCTATGCTATTCGATGACACTAACTAGAATCACTCGATGACACTAACTAGAATCACTCGATAACACTAGCCTATGCTGTTCAATGACACTAGCCTGTGCTACTCGATGACACTAGCCTGTGCTAGTAAAGATTGCCATGCAGGAGAGAATGTGGTAGTATGTCGCCAGTGGAAAGAGCGTCCACCTAAAGTATCCATATACCAGCTATTCGGTAACACCGTCCGGTTACATACTTCTTCGCTTATCGGATACAAGCGTGCGTTTCTCTCTATGTGCTTTTCCCGCCTCTATCCTACCTCTCACAGCCCTTCCGGTATGTCAACCTTTACTAACAGTGTCTAGACCAATAAACCAGAGGAGCGCTTACACGGGAGAGAGACGGGTCTTTGAGCGAGCCATAGAATTGTAAAGACATAAGAAGCGGCGCATCCATGCGCCATGCTGACGCTCTGGTATGGCGTGCCGGTACGCCTTTACGCCGACTGGGTGTACCTAAACAGTTCAGCAGTGTACCGGCACTCAAACTATCTGGTACTGCTCCTTGCCAATGAACAGAAGCGTAGCGAACTTCACATCATCACGGCCCGTAAACAACGCTGATGCGCGGTATCGCGCTAACTGCGCCCGCGCCGACTCTAACGCCGCAGCCACTTGCACTTCAGTGGCGTCGGCTTTCTTCAGGTACTTCAGTTCCCACACCCACTCATACGACACGTCTGGCACAAGCGGACTGCGCTGCAAGAAGATGTCGATATACCCATGTTCCACTTCTTTCTCGCTATTAGGAATATAGAGCCGGCTGCGAAAGAAGCCGCCTAAAAGCATCAGCTTGATATACTTCTCATCAAAGCCGATGAGGTCGCGGTTGGAGAAACGCTGGAAGATGTTTTTACTCATATAGTCGATGTAGGGAACGGGATCGCCGTTATATGCCAGCGTCGCAATAGCAGCACTCTCTTCGCGGCTGTCAATTATGACAGCCGTATTCAGGTTCCTGGTGAACAGTTCAATGTACTCCCAGTAGATCGTTCTAATCGAGTAGTTGGGGATTTTCAGAACGGTACGTCCCCTATTAAGACGGTCGATGGTAAGAAGCCCCATGTAGAAGAGCAGGGAAACGAAATATTGCTCGCGGTGCATCTCGTCAATCGAAAAACTCACAGCTACCTCGTCAGTGATGGTATCATTCTTCATAATATCCAGTAGCAGTGTGCGGTTATGCTCGTTTTCGGCAAGACGGCGCAGACGGGAATAGTCAGTACGCAGGTTGACATCAATGATGTCTTCCGGCGGTAACTTTGTGCGCTGGATTTGGCTCAGACAGTAGAGCGCCATTGTGGGATTGTAGACACGGGTATCGGCTCGTTTGTGAAAGAGATAGCCATTGTAATAATGCTCCATATCCACCGTGATGAGCGCACGGTCAATGCCGCTTGCGTCTATGAGCGCGTCTACTTCGTCGTGAGTGAAGCCGAGCATTTCGTTGTAAAACAAGTCAAGGCTGAGATTCGAGGCAATGTTAAAGTCACTAGTGAGGTCGTTCATCATCATGGGGCTGATACCAGTGAGGAAGATGCGGCTCACCACAGACTTGGAGCCTATTTTGAGTGTTTCATAAAAGTCGCGCACGAGACCGTTTGCTTTCATTATATTGCGGTAGACATTGTCGCCGAGTGTGTCGAGGGCGATGAGGTCATTGGCAAAGTGGTCGTATTCGTCAGACCGGAGAAGTCGAACTTGAGCATGGCGAAACGGTTATGCTCCGGCGTCGGATGCTCACCAATGTATAATCCCTTAAACAAGCGCTCAAACTTGTTCGCGTAATTCAGGTCGTAGTAACAAGAGAGGGTGGTGAAGAAAAGGCTCTTACCAAACTTGCGCGGGCGTATGAAGAGCTGATACGGGTTGGACTCATGTTCGAGCTGCTCAATGAAACGGGTTTTGTCAACATAGACATACCCATTAGAGATAAGCTGCTCAAAGTTACTGATGCCATACGACAACTTCACTGCCGCACGGCTCTGTTTGGTGGTAGTGGTTGTATTCATGGCTTGAGTATAAACGCTATACGCGACTTGGGGAAGCTGGTGGCTGCGAGATTATGGCGTCTGGCGCTGACAGGCGCTCCATAGCACTGTCATGAAACAGCATCAGGAGCGGGCTGACCAATGCCACACAAGGAAAAGCAGCTTCCCTAATTTGAAGTTTTGAAACAGACCTTATATTTTTATTTTTGTTGTTGACACCAGTATACAAGCATATATAGAATATTGAAAACTCTGTATAGGGTTTCAAAAACCAAATTTTGTGAGAGCAGCGCTCTACACGGTCTGCGGCATCATCAACTTTTCGGTGGAGGATTATACTAAGGAATCTCTGCCCTTCCGTGCGGCGGTGATATTGGAACTGGCGATTCTGGTGTTCCTGCTTGGTGTTATGTTGAGATTCCTAATATGATTCGGACAGTAAAAGTGATTATACCAGGACGCGCTGGCAGCGCTTTGTAAACACACAATGTATAGGAGAACTGTTATGAGCGAAATACTTGATATTGAAACAAAGAAAAGTCTGATTGCAGCAAACTGGCGCCTTGAGGACATTGACGAGGTCCCATTTTTCATTGAGGTGGGGCCTTTTCATGGGGCAACGTCGGACTATTTCTCCAATGACGATGCAGAAATAGCATGGGCCGAGGACTTTAGCGCTAAACGGGAAGGCGTTTACGACTATGGTTTCCCTAACATCAAGCCGAACAAGGGCATCGGCATTGTGGCTGCCGCCTTTGGCTGTGAGTACAAGGTAAACAACGAGGCTGATCCCTGGATCACGGCGCTTATCCATGAGGAGAACGCCGCTGATGTGTATAAACTTGAGCTGCCCGATCCAGTGAATAACCCAGTGTATCAGGACGCATGGAAGCGCCTTGATTATCTCCAGAGCCATTCAACTATACCGCTGCGGGTAGTGAATGTGCCGTCGCCGCTGGTAACCGCTTCCCTCATCTGGGACTATACGTCCTTTATCGTATCGACTCTGGAATACCCAGACGAGGTACACGCCCTTCTGGACAAGGTAACGGAGGCAACGATTCAGTACGTCAAAGAGCAGCTCAAGCGGATCACGAATTTTTACAGCATCAGCCATGAGGCGTGGCATATTCCTCGCGAAGTCGGCATACGGGTAAGCGATGACACTGCTGCTCTGCTTTCGCCCGACCTTTACCGGGAATTCGGCGTAAAGTACAACAACAGGATTTCCGAGGCGTTTGGAGGCATTGTGGTTCATTCCTGCGGGAATGTGCAGAATGTGGCGGCAGCCATGATGGAAATAACGGGCCTGCGGGGGGTGGATTTTACCATTCCTCAGGTTCCTGATTGGGGGAAGATTCGGGATGCTGTGGCGGGAAAAACGGTTCTATGCGTGCGCCACAACTATTGGGATCACGAGACTAACGCTCACGTGGATCTGGCGGAATACTCAAAGAAGCTGCTCGACTTCTTCGGCAGGAAGGGGCTTTTTATCCAGACTTCGACTCCCACACAGGAAGAAGCGATAGCCCTGGGGGAGAAACTGCACAAGATACTGTCAAAGTAGGTCTGTTCGCAAAAACCTTGATTGAAATGCCGGGAATCATACCCCGGCGTTCTTCATGTGTTGAAATTTGAGCGTATCCAACCGCTTGTACGGTTGGGCCGGGTTATCAGACCTTCGGTTTGAACACCTCCTCATTAATGCAGAATAGCTCCACCATCCGGTTTGCCGACCAAACCTGATCCCTGAGATGGCCAGAAGTGTTGATCCACTATCCGCATGAGTTATCTTCAAGAATGGTGAAAAAAAGATTGACAGCAGAACAATCCCTTGCTACCATTCTTTTAAAGAATTTTTAGGAGGACAAGTATGAAAATTTCAAAGCGATTCTTATTGACGGCTCTGGTGGCCTTGATCGTCACCGGAAGTGTATGTGCCAGTGGTGCGGGCCAATCGGGGAGCGGTTCCGCCGCGCAGCAAAAGCTGACCATCAAGGTCGGGGACAACTGGGGAGCAACCCATCCTATGGCAGCAGCTCTGGATACGGTGTTCAAGCCTCAGATTGAGCAGGCTTCGGGAGGCGCCTTCACAGTGGACATTTACCACTCTGGTACGCTTGGAAATGAGGGTGATCTCTGGAACGGAGTACGGAACGGAACTATCGAGGTTGCCATTCTCGGTACGCCCATGAACCAGGAATACCCGACCATGATGATCTCCGACTGGCCTTTCCTGTACCGCGATCTGAGCCACGCGAAGAAAGTCTGGACCGGCTCCATCGCTGAGGAGCTTAACAAGGAATTCCACGAGAAGTTCCCTACCGTGTATATGCTGGCTTGGGGGCCGAACAGCGCCCGGACTTTTACCAGTAATAAGCCCCTTCTCTCAGTGGACGATTTCAGGGGACAGAAGTTCCGTATGCCTAGTAATCCGATCCACGTCGGTATTGCCGAAAATCTGGGGGCCAGCGCTCAGGTTCTCCCTTTGGGAGAACTTTTCAGCGCCCTGGAAACCGGCGTTGTTGATGGACAGGATAACGGCATGGTAACGGTCATCAGCGAAGCCTTCTACGAAGTGCAGAAGTACCTCTACGAAACTAACCACATCATCGCCACTCTGGAGATTGTTATCAGCGCGCCTTTCTACGACAGGCTTACGGCAGACCAGCAGAAGATCATAGCTGACGCGGCCAAGGCCACAGCGGAAAAAGCCTGGGACGACTACATCAAGAGCGTGAACAGCGACCGCCAATTTCTCCAGGCGAATGGGGTAACAGTAACGCCCACCACCGCCGAGGATCAGGCACGGATCATCCAGATGATCCAACCCCTTACTGATAGCCTTTTTGCAGAACATGCCTGGGCTAAACCCTTGACTGACCAAATCAAAGCGATACAGTAAAGAAAAAATGAGGAGTGAGCAGTGAGAAGGGAGAAAAACGTACTCCTCACTGCTCCTTAATTATCCATTACAGGGAGGTATGGTGAAAAAGTTTTTGAATACACTTTTCAGGGGGGTAGAAATTCTCATTGCCTTTTTCCTGGGGGTGATGATAGTCCTCGTGTTTATGAACGTGGTTTTTCGCTACCTGTTCAGCAAGGGTTTTGCCTGGTCCGAGGAAATCGCCCGGCTCTGTTTTATATACCTCGTGTACCTGGGTTCCATCGGGGCCATGCGGGATAACCAGCATCTTATTATCGATAGTATCCTCTCTCGGGTGCCAACTGTTGCTCAGCGGATAATCTACTTTCTGGTACAGGCTGGGGTTATCTGGCTTATGGTCATCTTGATCCAGGGGAGTTGGGGACTGGTGATCCAGAATCTTCGGGACAACTGGGTGGCTACCAAATTTCCCACCTACCTGGTTTATGCTGCTGGGCTTGTTACTGGCATTGCCATCAGCATCATTGCTCTGGCAAATATGTTCCGCCTGGTCATCTTGAAGATGCCAGTTGCTGATCTGCTCAAAATCCGGGATGACTCGGAGGAGAATCAGATGCAGGAAAGCATACAATAGGAGGAAACAATGATTCTGATAATTTTATTTTTGGTGTATCTCTGTGTTTCAATGATGTTGGGGCTTCCTATCGCCTTTTCCCTACTGTTCGGCTCGTCTGCCACAGCCATCCACATGGGGGGAACTGCCACCAATCCACAGATTGTGGCGGCTCAACTTTTGCGGGGCATTGATAGTGTTACCATGATGGCTCTGCCCTTCTTTGTTGTCGCCGGGGAACTGATGAACCGAGGCGGACTTACCAAGCGAATCATAGACTTCTGCAATATCTTTGTAGGTCGCGTCCGGGGAGGCCTGGGATACGTTACCATCCTCGCCTGTCTTATGTTCGCCAGCCTTGTGGGTTCCGCTGTGGCAAGTACCGCAGCCCTGGGAGCGATTCTCATCCCCATGATGGCCAATTCTGGCTACAACCGCGCCAAATCCGCGGGGCTGGTGGCTGCAGGTAACATGGTGGCTCCTATTATGCCGCCTTCAGTGCCGATGATCGTGTACGGTGTTGCTGCCGGAGTTTCGATCAAGTCCCTCTTCTTGGGGGGCATTGCACCGGCGATTTACCTGACCATCATCATGAGCGCCTGCTGGTTCTTTATCTCCCGCAAGGACGGGGTTAAAACCAACGCGCCGAAACCGACGGTCAAAGAAACGCTGAGGATATTCCTCTCCGGGCTTTGGGCATTGCTCCTGCCCATAATTATTATTGCAGGGCTGCGGGGCGGAGTGTTTACCGCCACTGAGGCAGGGGTTGTGGCTGTGGTATACGCCCTTATCGTGGGTGTTTTTGTATACCGGGAGCTTAAGCCAAAGGATATATTCAAGGCCCTTATCGGCGCGGCGAAAACTTCCAGCGTAGTCATGTTCCTCGCTGCTGCCGCTCAGGTTGCGGCCTATATTATGACCATTGCCCGTATGCCGCAGATGATCACTGGAGCTTTGAGCGGATTAACTGACCGGCCCATTCTGCTGAACGTCATGCTGATGGTGGTGGTACTCCTCGTGGGAACAGCTATGGACGTGGTTCCCACGATTCTTATCCTGACCCCGATTTTCATCCCCCTGCTCAGGGCCGGAGGAATCGACCCGGTCTACTTTGGCATCAACTTTGTGCTGGTGAATGTTCTGGGTCTCCTGACACCGCCAGTAGGGCCGGTACTCAACGTTGCCTGTGCTACGGGTAAAATCAAGATGGAGGAAATCTTGATACCCACTCTGCCTTACTTCATTGTCCAGTGCCTGCTCCTTATGGCAATGACCCTGATCCCTGAGATGATTACAGTACCTCTCAAATGGTTTGCGGGATACACGCCCCGGGTTCCGGTTCCCTCGATTCTGGACTTTTTCAGGTAAAGGGGAGCTGGGCGGTTTATCCTATAGCCCTTCATCCTGCTTCGGACTTCCGGGCTGGAGTGCGCTGTCGGGCTGTAGGTATACTGTAGTTGGCAAAACAAAAGACAGGGGCGATGAGTAGGCACGGCATACATGCCGATGCGCCCGCCTATCACCCCTGGTTTTGGCAACAGACTGCTCGAATTTCAGCGCCAACCCAGCGCTAAAAACCCATACTGCGCTATAACCAAGTTCAGCATAGGCACTGATAGACTCGGTAAAAAAGTACCGCATTCCCACTGCACTTCCAAAGCGGAAAACGGCAAGGCTATCATGTCTGGCACCAGCTTAAAAATCACCAAACATGATACACATTGTGGACAGCTTCTCCGGCCAACACTCTGGCTTCCCGGTCGAGGTTCCAGCGTATATGGTCCCTCAAGTCCACAGTGGCGTCAAACGACAGGCCAAACACCCGCTTGATCTTGTCTACATTAACCATGTCTGGCGCGTGTTTCAACTCACCAGCTGGATACGTGATCTTCGTCGTGGCCCCCGGCGTCATCTCAATGGCACAACGGGCGATTGCTTCCCATGTGGTGAACGTCTGCCCCAGCGCCAGAAATAGCTCGCGGTTTAGGTCGCTTTCCACCAGCTTGAGGTAGACTTGGGCGATCTGCTGTGCCGACAAAAACTGCGTCCCATCGTTCTGCGAAAGGACAATATCTTCACCCTTGAGTACCGCACGGGCGATGTTTCGGAAGCGCGTGTCTGATTGGGACGCACCACCCTCAAACGCCGGGTTTGAAAAGATGTACCCAGGCCTGATGATATTGCGCCGCATCAAGGTTTTCTGCCCCCGCGCCCCTTGACCCGTGTAGCACTGGTTAAAGCCCAGAAGATACTTCTCCGAAGCCGCCTTTGTCGAGCCATACAGATCGTCTGGATACAGCGGGGCATCCTCGTCCATGCCGTTAAACCAGCGGCCATACACTGCCGTGGAACTGGTGTAGACAAAATTCTTGACACCAGCTTTTTCAGCCTTCTCCGCAAGAAACACCGTTACCTCAGTGTCGTTTTTAAGCATCTCAAGCGGACTGTTCCCCCAGCCAAGAGCAATGTGTACCACCGCATCGCAGCCTTGGAGCGCCTGTTCCATAGTGGCATGATCAAGGATGTTGCCCTTTACCATGCTTAGGTTTTTCTGTTCTCCAATCTGGGGAATTCGCTCCGGGGTCCTAGTATACGCCACAAGACTATGGCCAGCATCTAATAACGCTTTGCTTACATACTGTCCAATGTTGCCAGTTCCGCCAGTGATAAAAATTCTCATGCAAGACTCCTTAAAGTATATTAGTGAGGACGAGTCGCGTCCTCACTAGATAGTCCAGAAACGCCTATTAGTTCGCACCTGCGCCGTAGAGCTTGTCGAGATCGTTAAGCACTTGCTGACCCCCGGCTCTCAGATAGTCCTGAACAAAGGTATCGAAATAGTCCACTGTGTGCTGGCCAGTGATGATTTCCGTAAACGCCTGATCAATGATCTTCTCCAGGGAAGCGCCGTAATCAAGCAGGCTCTGGGGCTGTTCAGCCTGAAGAGCGCTTTCCATCAGATTTCCACTGGTTTTGTACTGACCCATGATGATAGGCATGGAACCACGGGTGTTGTACTGTCCCCAGCGCCCATAGGTGTCCGCATCCTGAGCAACTGGATTGGCTTCAAAGGCAATGATCCGGTTGTAATAATCCTTAAAACTGGGAGCAAGGACACTTGGATCACGCTTGGCCAGCGCTTCGGTCATAAGGGGTGTCAGACGTACTTCCACTGACTCAGAGACCCATGTAGGGGCAAAACGATACTGCTCCTGATCATTGTAAACAGCCCGATCAGCATCGGAAGTCCAGTCATTGTTAAAAGCCATGTAATGGTTCACCAGCTTGATCAGGGCTTCGGGGTTCTTCACGCGGGAGTTGATCACAACAATCTCGCCAGATGCCTTATTACTGTTATACCCATACTTAGGCGTGTAACCAGTCTGAGTGGGAATTGCGTAAGGATAGGTAACAGCCCAGTTGTTCTCCGCAGTGTAGGCATAATTCCAGGGGGACCAGGTTCCCCAGTTGGGGCCATAAGCCATACCAAAACGACCGCGCGCAATGTCCTGTTGCACTTTCGTCAGATCAGTGGTGATAAATTCAGGATCAATGAGTCCTTCTCTATACATCTGCTGGAGTACCCGCAGCGCTTCCTTCACCTCTGGCTGAATGTAAGGCGAGGTGATCTTGCCATCCTTGCCCGGATAGTACATATCGTAGCCGTGGTTGGGGATGCCGAAAGCCGACAGTAGGCCGCCAATAGTGCCATGATCCCGCACGTTGATCATCTTCTGCATACCCAGACCATAGGTGTCGTTCCTGCCATTACCATCAGGGTCATTAAACGTAAAAGCCCGCGCAACAGCAAGCATCTCATCCACTGTTTTCGGCGCTTGCATACCAACCTTCTTGAGCCAGTCATCGCGTATCCACAGAAGCGGAGCCATCTGCTCATTGCCGTTGAACGGCGGAATGCCATACATACGACCATTCACGGTAACGTACTCAAAAGCATCAGGATAGCGCTGAAGCAGAGACTTGAGATCATCTCCAGCATATTGTTCAAAGGCGTCAGTGATGTCCGCCAGATAGCCAGCCTCCACCGCCTGCCTGAACTGACGATAGTCGTCAATGCGCAGCAGATCAGGCAGATCGCCTGACGCCAAATACAGGTTCAGCTGATTCCGGTATGCCTGAGTTTCATAGTTTGCAGTAAAGGCTATGTTGATTTTGATGTTCAAGTCCTGCAAAATCTTCCGAGACCAGATGTTATTATCGTAGGTATCACCATTAAAGAACTTTTGCACAGACGATGAGTTCACACCCCAGCTCAAGTTGAGGGTCTCGTTGTACCTGCCCACTGAACCCGGCTGTGCGCTGATCGCTGCACTCCCGCCTCTCTGCGCTGAATTGCCGGCCCCCATTGCAAACGCCGCCAAACCGATAAACATTACTGTTAGTAACAAAGTCTTTTTCATAAGAACCTCCAAATATATAAGTCGGGATAACCCGTACTTTCCTAATTAGCCCTTCACGCTCCCCATCACCAGGCCGCTGGCAAAATACTTTTGCAGGAACGGATACACGCAGAGAATCGGTATGGTCCCCAGAAAAAGCTGGGCAGCAGCAGTAGTGCGCGAATCAATCAACGCCAGAAGGCTCAACAGGGCCTGACTGACATTACTGGTATTCGTAAAAAAGGTTTCAGGCTTCAGCACTACTGTTTGCAGGTACGTCTGCAGGGGGTAATGCTCCACCCGCCCCATGTAGATAAGCCCGTCAAACCAACTATTCCAGTGCCCCACAAAGGCAAAGAGCGCCACTGTTGCTATGGTTGGCGTGGACACTGGCAGAATCACCCTCAGCAAGGTCTGAATGTGACTTGCCCCGTCAATGTACGCTGCCTCACAAAGCTCCTTTGGCAGGCTGCGCATATAGTTCATCACCACTAGCATACTGAACACCGGCAGAGCGCCCGGCAGCACGAGCGCCCAAAGCGTGTCACGGATACCTGTATAACGCACCACGAGGTACGAGGGAATCAGGCCCCCGTTAAACAGAATGGTCAGCACAAAAAACCACGAGTAGACCGAGCGCAGCTTAAACTCATTCTTCTCCTTAGACAGTGGGTATGCAGTAAGCACAATGAGCGCCAGATTGATGCTGACGCCGAGCAGCACTCGCTGAATCGACACCCACACTGACCGCAAAAAGGCCGAATTATAGGTAATGAACTCATAAGAGCTGATAGTGAAGTCCACTGGCCAGAAGCCGACCTGCCCCATTGCTACCGCGTTCTTGTCGCTGAAGGAAATCGCCAGCAGGTTCAGGAAGGGTAGTACGCAGATGAGAGATATAAGCATCAGAAAAATCACGTTGATAGCCAAAAACAGTTTTCTTCCAAGCGTTGCTTTCATATATCACTCCTTAAAAAATCCGGTAACCGGCAAATCGGTCTGCAAGGTAGTACGAAGTAACGATAAACACGAAGGAAATTGCAGACTTGAACAGTCCCGCAGCTGTGGAAACAGCGAACTGGGCGTTTTGTATGCCCATACGGTAGATCATAGTGTCCAAAATGTCTCCGGTGGAATAGACCGCTGGATTGTACATATTAAATATCTGGTCAAAGCCGCCATTCAGGATGTTTGCCATACTCAACACGGTCATCAGGATGATAGTGCTGGTGATTCCTGGCAGCGTGATATGCCATGTTTGCCGCCACCGATCCGCCCCATCAATAACCGCTGATTCGTAGAGTGACGGATCAATGGACGTCAACGCCGCAAGGTAGATAACAGAACCAAAACCAAAGCCTTTCCAGATGTCGGTGAAGATCATGGTCCAGGGGAACCACTTGGGATCGCCTAAGAAAAAGATCGGTTCCACACCCAGCTTGACCAGGCCCGCATTAACGATGCCTCGTGTGGGTGAAAGAATATCGAGAAAGATGCCGGACAGAATGATCCACGACAAGAAGTTGGGCAGATACACCATAGTCTGAAAGATTCTCCGTGCCGACTTGTTACTGATCTCGTTCAATAGCAGGGCAAAGACCACTGGTGCGATAACGCCGCCAATCATCTTGAACAGGGATATGAAGATCGTGTTACCAATGACTTGCCAGGTATCGGGCAGAGAAAAGAGTGTTCTAAAGTTTGCCATGCCGATAAAGGGCGATCCAAAAAGGCCGTTGGCAGGCTGAAAACGCTGAAACGCGATACTGATGCCCGCCATAGGCAGGTAATTATATATGAAGACAAGCACAATAGCGGGAATCAGCATGAGATGCAGGGGAAGTTCCCGCAAGATTTTGGCCCTCTTTACCTCTTGCGACAGGCCCCGACGCTCCAAACGCTTTGCCATATATTCCTCCATTCGATTATTGAAATCGTGTTCATTCTTCGTCTAAACACTTCGCTTAATACGTTAAGCAGTATGAACGTTATCCTATACCCTATTGTCAGGCGTGTCAATATAAAATGTATCTCTATTCAACATTTTTTGTTATCGAAATTTTTTCTTTGCTGGCTCATTCTAACTCAAGCCTATCAAGCGCGTTGGTCATATTAAATCGCTGAATCTGAGTGTTTTCCCATTGACATTTTCTGCAAAGGTAGTAAAGTAGTAGTATGCTTTTGAAATCGACAGGCAAAAAGTGCGAAGACATCTATGAACTCAGGACTCATTATACTGTAGTAAGAAGACGGTGTATCAGCCGTCTAATGCTGGGTGTCCTTTCCCTTAACCAAAGTCAATCTCTTCCTCTCTGTTCCTTCTCCAAAGGAGATATGACGAGTACAAAGGGGCGCCCGTTTATGTTCGAGGGGCGCCCGTCCGGTGTAAAGGGGCGCCCGTTTATGTTCGAGGGGCGCCCGTTCAGTGCAAAGGGGCGCCCGATTATGTTCGAGGGGCGCCCGTCCAGTACAAAGGGGCATCCGTTCAAGGCAAACAGGGGCAGTGCAGCCCCAAAAATATATCAGGAGGCCTAAGATGGCAATAAGAAAGGATTGGCTCCCAGGATCTCGGGAAGCCATTTTAGTAATGGTAAAGACATGGCTTATCATCATTCTCGCCAAGCTTCAACAGTGGGGAATACCGGAAAGCGTTTCCAAGAACCTCGAAACCCTGGCGACGAATGCGGAAAACGCCTTTGATACCGCGCAGAACGAGTCCACCCGTACTCCGGTAGCAACGACGCGGTGTCGGGAGGCATTCGACGCACTGATTGCCGAGATGCGGGACATGAAGAAGCGGTATTTCCTCTCACCGCCCCTGCTGGATTCTGACTTGGTGTCCCTGGGACTTACGCCCCCGGATACCACTCACACGTCGGCAGGAGAACCAACGGATCAGGTACAAGTGGAGACCTATTTGATAGGTCGGCACGAGCTGGGGGTGAAGATATCCTATGTTACCGGAAGCGCTGCATCTCCGGCGAACAAGGGCTATCGGATATGGTACTCAGTGATTGCCCCTGGAGAAACGCCGCCGACCAATCCAGACGACCTGCGGAAGTCCTTTTTCACCCAACGGAAAAAGGATAAGATTGAGTTTGGCTATGGTGATAGCGGGAAGACTGCGTACTTTGCTGTGGTGATAGAGAACAACGGGAAGACAGGACCTTGGGGTCCCATAGTTTCTGCGCTTATCCCGTGAGTGGGTGAGCAGGGAGATGTTGGTGAGGACTGGGGCTTTGCCTGAGTTCTCACCATTGTTCAAGAGGGATATGTGGCGCGCCCATGAATCGCGTACAACGGGAAGGCGTTGACGCTTGCCACTAATAAGTGAGAAGGTGATGGCGTCTGACACCATCAATGGATACTACAAAAGGAGTTAGTTATGATTATTCATCGCAATGAGATGAGAGTTGAACAGAAGACCAACATGCGTGATGGGCAGGGAACCGTTACCCTTACCCATTTTCTTGATGAGAGCAACGAGAAAAACACCCGCCTGCTTGCGGAAGTTGCCCTGCCCCCCGGAACCTCCATTGGTTATCACCAGCACAACGGAGAGACCGAGTACTTCATCATTGTGTCCGGCATAGGTGCGGTCAATGACAATGGCACAGACGCGCCCATTAAAGCTGGCGACGTGATCGTTACTGGCAATGGAGCAGCACATAGCATCAGAAACACCGGAACCACGCCCCTTGTGCTTCATGCCATCATCATTACCTACTAAGCTATCAGCTGCTTCCGGGTCAATGTCTCAGCGCGTTGACCCGTGTTTCAGCTGGGAACAGGCGCGTTATACTGAATCCTTTAAAACTGCATAAGCATGCTGACTGCTCTTGCAATTTATTATCTTTTTATCTATAAGTAGTATCTGTATTGCAACATGATAGGGGTGAAAATGGCTTACGAAAAGCAAGACGAGATAGTGCTAGGCTACATCAAAGGACTCTGCGGTGATATTAGGGAGCGGTATACCATTGATCCTACAGAATTCAAGCATTTTAATATCAAGCGGGGTCTGCGGAATTCCGACGGCACTGGTATATACGCTGGCGTTACCAACATTGGTAGTGTACAGGGTTATGTGCTCCAGGACGGTGAGCCGGTTCCAGCAGTGGGGAAGCTCTACTATCGGGGAATTAACATCATGGATATTATTCACTCTTATGCGCAAAGCGGTAAGTTTGGCTATGAAGAAGTTGCGTATCTTCTTATTTTTGGAAAACTGCCGACTGCCCAACAGCTTGCTCAATACAACAGTATGCTTTCAGCAGCGCGGCAGCTCCCGGTGGGCTTCACCGAAGATACCATTCTCAAAGCTCCGGGTATTAACATTATGAATAAGCTCGCCCGTTGTATATTGACCCTGTACACGTATGACTCTATGGCCGACGATACCTCTATTGAAAACGTAGTGCGCCAGTCCATTGAGTTGATCGGGCGCGTACCAGTGATCATTGCCAACTGTTACGCGGCAAAGCGTCATTACTTTGACAAAGAATCGCTCTTCATCCATGTGCCTGACGAGAATCTCTCGCTTGCTGAGAACTTTCTACATATGTTCCGCCGTGATAATCAGTTTTCTATCAATGAAGCGCGTATCCTTGACCTCATGCTGATTCTGCACGCTGAGCATGGTGGCGGTAACAACTCCACGTTTACCTGTCGCGTACTCTCCTCGACCAACACTGACACCTATGCTGCGCTATCCTCGGCGGTTGGTTCGCTTAAGGGGCCGCTCCATGGCGGAGCTAACGCAAAAGTAATGGAGATGTTTCGTGATATACGCGAACACGTCGGCGATCCTCAGGACAGCGACGAGGTCTATGCCTATCTTTGCAAGATACTTAACAAGGACGCTGGAGACCATTCCGGCAAGATTTATGGGTTGGGACACGCGGTCTATACTGAGTCCGACCCGCGTGCGCTTATCCTGAAACAGTATGTCCGCAAGATGCTGGTGGATAAGGGGCAGATTGACGACCTCATCCTCATGGAAAAGATTGAGGAACAGGGACTGCGGGCGCTCAGAGAGCGTCAGCCTACTAAGGTTATATGCGCCAATGTTGATATGTACTCTGGCCTGATATACCAGATACTCGGCATACCACAAGAACTCTACACTCCGCTCTTTGCGGTTGCGCGTATGGCGGGCTGGTGTGCTCACCGCATTGAGGAACTAGTGGCAGGCGGACGCATCATTCGTCCGGCCTACCGTGCCGTGAGCCACAAGATGCCCTATGTCCCTATTACCGAGCGTGGCTGAGCATATCGACGTCCACGTCATTCCCTGTTTGCCGTGCTGTCGTGCGTCCTATAAACAGAACCCAGAGATAGGCGCAGGTCTTTGGTATCATCAGTGCGCCAACCCAGGGGTACTGGTCAGCAAAAAGCACCACCGGCAGATAAAAGCCAAAGCTGAGGGCTATTGCCAGCCCTATAAAGCGGAAAGCGGGGCGCGTCCTGCTTCGGGCTTCAGCAAGGAACAGGGTGATCATGATGATGCCAAGGGCGAAAAAGGGCAGGTTACGGTAGATTGACCAGGAAAGCGGCTGCTCGGAAACCAGCCACTGGTTCTGGGGAAACAGACACAAGGCTATTCGTGCCGCTGCCAGCGCGTAAACCGTAATCAAGAGTGGGCGCGAATTTTTCGCGCCTTGTTGCCAAACATGGTAGAGCAGAACATAAAACACGGTTACGGTAATAGAGGTGATGAGCTTACCGATTCCGATACTCACTGGATGGGCGCTTGTGCCGCCGTTCCAGAGCGCATAGACCCGAGGAATCAGGTGAAAGGCGTCTCCAAAGCCCAGAACCAGCGCCATGATTCCAAAGAGCAGGGTTTGTCGGTTTCCTGATGAACGCCGGAGAAATAGAAAGCCCAGAGTAATAACAGTAATAAGGTAAAAAATATCAAAAATGGTTTCACCCATTGCCATAGCGTATCTTCCTGAGTGCTTGATAAACAGCGTTTTGTTTCAGTCGGCTATTCAGAGTCATATTTAATCAAGGTCCGAACCGGAATATCATGGAGGATTTTATCGTAGTGGAGGAACGGCAAGCCGATAATGCCGAAGATTTCAGGAACCACAGCCCCGGCTGCTATGATAAGCTCACACGCCGCGCCTAAGGTTCCGCCGGTGGCAATGAGGTCGTCCATGAGCAGGATGCGCTTGCCTTTAGGCACATCAGCCTCATGCACTTCGATTTCCGCCTCAGCGTACTCAAGCTGGTACTTTCTGCTTATGGTCTTACCCGGCAGCTTACCTTTCTTGCGGATCAGGATGAGGGGAATTCCCATACGAGCCGCGAATGGCGCAGCAAACACAAAGCCCCGCGCCTCAATAGCCGCGACCGCGTCAATCCGCTGATCACGGTACAGCTCCTCCGTCGTGTCGATACACCATGCAAACGCCTTAGGCGTAGCCAGAATGCTGGTTATATCATAGAACAATATTCCTTTTTTGGGGAAATCCGGTATCTTTCTAATGTATTCATCGAGATTGAGTTCCATAAGCGCTCCCTGTGCCAGGTTCACTGGCGATTTTGTCGACAGAACAAGTATAGTCATGCTACTTTTCCTCGTCAACCAGTATCAGCCAGCGCGGGGCATCGACGTTCATTCTGTAAGCAAAGCCTGATACAGGAAATCCTCATTGCTATCTCCTTCTGGCAGCTCATCGCGTCCACAGTTACCGCATCTCTTGTATGTCCAGCGTGTCCGATAGTTTCGTCGCCGCCCAGACAAAAGTAACCGAGGGAAACGTGGAAAATGTAACAGAAAAAAGAATAGAACGGTCGGCCATTCTAGAAGCAGAACATCCGATTTTTCATAATGCCTCTTGACAAAAAATTTTATAATATATATATTCATACTAATTCTATCGGGTTTATACGGGGTAGAATAACACACGGGAATCTCCCCCGAAAGGAGAAGCAGGGACAATGGTGTTTCTGCGTAACAAGGAGTTTTATATGAAACGTTTGGTTGTCGTACAAGCGCTGGTAATGATCACGGCGCTGGCCTTCTCCGCCTATGCCAGTGGAAGGACGGAAAAACAAGAGGTCAAAACAGGCCCCAGGGTTCTTAACTGGATTGCACCTGGCGAGGTAACTACGATGGATTCGGGTAAGGGCTATGATACCATCAGTTGGGAACAGATCGAAATCTTTACCGAAAGTCTCTATGAGATCAACGGGAATAACGAACCAGTTCCGGCTTTGGCAGCAGCTTTGCCTGTGGTAAGCGCTGACGGGATCACGTTGACCATAGACCTGCGTCCCAACATCGCCTTTTCCAACGGCACAAAAATCACCGCGCATGATTTTGTGTATGCCGCCCGACGGATAGTTGATCCCGCCACGGGTTCCCAGAGCGCCAACCGGGTAAGCTATTTCAAAAACGCGACGGACATCATTGCAGGGAAACAGCCGCCTGAGAATTTAGGAATTCGGGCGCTTTCGGATACCCAGCTAGAGATTACCCTCACGGCCCCCAACCCCTACATCAACACGGAGTTGTCTTCCTCACTCCTCGCACCAGTGAACCAGGCCTTTGCTGAGGAGAAAGGAGCGCGTTACGGACTCTCTGCGGAAAACGTGCTCGCTTCAGGGGCATTTGTCCTTACCGGGTGGAATGGAGCCAACATTTCATGGAAATACGTCAAAAATCCCTACTATTGGGATGCGGCGCATGTCTATTTTGACGAGATCAACGTCCAAGTGGTGAAGGAAGCCGCTACCGGAGTCGCTCTCTACGAAGCGGGAAACTTGGACGGGGCTACTGTGGCTGGTGAATACCTTACTGTGTACCGGGACACTCCCGATCTGGTGTCGGTAAAAACGCTCAGAATGACCAACTTAGAACTGGGGATAAGCTCGAACAAATACTTACAGAACATCAATCTTCGCAAGGCCCTACTCCTTGCAGTTGACCGGAATGAGCTGGCCCAGTCTGTACTGAATGGCGACGGCATCCCTTCGGTCGGAGTTATTCCTAACGGCATCGCCGTGAACCCAGCCAACGGGAAAAGCATCGCCGAGGACTTTGGTAACCTTCTTTCGACCAATATTCCTGAAGCCCGGCGCTATTTTGCCCAAGCATTGCAGGAACTAGAGGTGTCTTCCATTACATTGCGGCTCGTTACGACTGATAACGATGAAGGTATCAAGACCGGACAGTATCTGCAAAGCGTGTATGAAACAAACCTGCCAGGACTCAAGATAGACCTAGCCAACGTTCCTGCTTCAGTGCGATTTCAGGAAATGATGGCCTATAAGTTTGACCTTGCACTGGGAGGCTGGACTGGGGAGTTCAACCCCGGCACTTATATCAAGCAGTTCGAGACCAGCAACGAGCATAACCACGGCAAATGGGTTTCCGCAGAGATAACAACCTTGATCGATGCACTGGAAACCGGCGACGGTAACAACTTCGCCCTGCGCTGGGAACATCTGAGAGAGGCCAATAAGTACCTTGTTGACAACGTCGTAACCGTGCCTTTGGTACAGGCCGCGAAGAGCTTCCTGATTAATCCTAAGCTCAAAGGGTATGTGGTTCACGTGTTGGGTACGCCGATTGATATTACCCGCGCCTATTTTGAATGAAAGTAGGAATAGATGAGGCAGCCCCTCTTCATTGGGCGTTAGTGAAAAGAGGGGTTGACGAGAAGGGGCATAGTTGCCGATAAAAACCTTCTGTGCCTTATTCGCCTTAACGAAGCTGGAGTGGTCGATCACTCTAAGCTGGAGTGGCCGACCACTCTAAGCTGGAGTGGCCGACCACTCTAAGCTAGAGTGGCCGACCACTCTAAGCTAGAGTGGCCGACCACTCTAAGCTAGAGTGGCCGACCACTCTAAGCTAGAGTGGCCGACCACTCTAAGCTGGAGTGGTCGACCACTCTAAGCTGGAATAAGGCGGCAATGAAGTAGCCGCGACTTGCCATAACTGAACTTAGGAAAGGAACAAATGAAAATGAACCGCTGGGTCCGGTTTTTTACATACCGGATCGGGTATATGGTGGTAACGCTCTTGGTGATTATCACCATTACTTTCTTGCTGATGAACCTCCTGCCCGGCACACCTTATCAGGATCAGTCCAGGCTGACAACTATTCAAGTGCATATGCTGAATGAGAAGTACGGCCTCAATAAACCCCTATGGGAACGGTATATCAACTACATGGCTAACATACTTCAGGGAGATTTTGGTATTTCCCTGCAATTCTCCGACCAAAAGGTCAGCGACTTGCTGAAAACTCGGCTGGGGCCTTCGGTACAACTGGGGCTTCAGGCGGCACTGTTCGGCGCTTTGGTGGGAATATGTCTGGGGGCAGTTGCCGCCGTGAAACATAACACGTGGATCGACGCATTCTGCTCACTCTTCGCTATTCTGGGTCGCTCCGCACCAAACTTCGTGGCCGCAGTGCTGCTGCAGTTCATCTTTGCCATTACTCTAAAGCTGCTCCCTATCGGGCTTTGGAACGATGGGTTCCGGTCTACTATCCTGCCTTCCCTCGCCCTGTCTATCTCGCCTATGGCAGACTCGGCACGGTTCATCAGGGCAGAGCTTATCGAGGTTTTGGAGAGCGACTATATTGAACTTGCCCGCGCTAAGGGTATGGGAGAGCTGCGTCTGGTGTTGACTCACGGCCTGCGGAACGCTCTCATCCCCTTTTTGACCATTATTGGACCCATGACTGCTTCCCTTATGACTGGTTCTCTGGTCGTGGAACATATTTTTGCGGTTCCCGGCATCGGTGAACAGTTTACTAAGTCCATCCTTTCCAACGATTATGCTACCATCATGGCCGTAACCATCCTTTTTTCCTTGCTCCTCGTAACCGTAATCTTCCTCATGGACTTCCTTTATCAGATTATTGATCCCCGCGTGCGGATCGGGGAGGGCAAATGAACCCCCGTTTTGAGCTGGAAGCTGTTCCTGACGAATTCTTTCGTTTCTGTTCTAGGGAAACGGTACGTGCAGAATCAGCCCAGCAGGTTCCATCTCTTGGATTTGCTCAGGACGCTTGGCACAGGCTGCGGAAAAACCGGGTTTCAGTGGTCGCTCTGGGGATACTCCTCGTCATCATGGCGCTGGCGTTCCTTGCTCCGGTACTGGCCCCGCGTAACCCCAACGCCCAGAACCTTCCTCATGCTAACCTGCCGCCGCGGATTCCAGGTATCTCGATTAACGGTTTCAACGGCTGGGCATCGTTCCGGGGCAGTATGGTTGACCGGTACACAGCAGCGGGAGTTCCTTCCGACGTGCATTATCCCTTTGGTACCGACGAGTTCGGCAGAGACCTCCTCTCACGGACGCTCTACGGAACCCGCGTCTCCCTCATCATTGCTTTCATTGCTGCTGTTTTAGACCTGTCCATCGGGGTATGCTACGGACTTGCCAGCGCCCTCAAAGGCGGAACAACCGACACCGTGATGCAGCGTATCTTGGAGATCATCAACGGAGTGCCAAATCTGGTTCTCGTGGTACTCATGCTCCTCATCTTCCGACCTGGCATCCTCTCCATCATCCTGGCTCTGACCCTCTCCTCGTGGATACCGATGGCGAGGATTGTCCGCGCTCAGACCTTACAAATCAAGGAGCGGGAGTACATACAGGCTGCACGGGCTTTAGGAAGCTCTCCGGTACGTATTGCCCTGTTTCATGTGCTGCCCAACATTGCAGGAACCGTGGCAGTGCGTACCATGTTTTCCATTCCCTCTGCTATTTTCTTTGAAACCTTTCTCAGCTTCATCGGGGTGGGGATGAAGATTCCTAACGCTTCTCTGGGGACGCTGCTCAACGGCGGGTACAAAGTGTTTAGGATATACCCTTATCAGATGGCTATTCCTGCGGTGATTCTCTGCATGATTATGCTGGCCTTCAATATCTTTGCCGATGGGCTGCGCGACGCTTTTGATCCCCGTATGAAGGATGTATAATGAAGGAATTGGTACATATGACAACACGGCTTGAAGTGCAGAACCTCTCTGTTTCCTTTTCGACCCTTGCGGGTAAGGCGCAAGCAGTGCGGAACGTCAGTTTCTCGCTCTATGAAGGAGAGACGTTGGCCATTGTGGGAGAATCTGGGAGCGGGAAAACCGTAACTTGTCGGGCTATGATGCGCCTTCTCTCCAAAAACGCCACTATCGAATCTGGGCGCATCCTCCTTGGCGGTATGGATATCCTTATGGCCAGCGAAAAACAGATGCGTTCTCTCCGGGGAAACACAATCTCCATGATTTTTCAGGACCCGATGACTTCTCTGGACCCCACTATGCGAATAGGACGACAGATTGAGGAGGCACTTACCCTGCATTGCCCCTTGAGACGCAGAGAAGCCCGCGCTCGGACACTGGAACTGCTGGAGCTTGTGGGTCTTGATAACCCTTCTCAACGCTATCGCCAGTATCCACACGAGTTTTCGGGGGGTCAGCGCCAGCGTATTGTCATCGCTATAGCCCTTGCCTGCAATCCTCAAGTGCTTATTGCCGACGAACCTACCACTGCACTGGATGTTACGATGCAAGCCCAGATCATCGACCTTCTCAAAGACCTCAAGCGGAAGATCAACACCTCCATTGTGTTCATTACGCACGACTTGGGCGTTGTTGCGCATGTGGCAGACCGGGTGGCGGTGATGTACGCTGGGAAAATCGTCGAGATTGGCTATTCTGACGAGGTGTTTTACGATCCGCGCCATCCCTACACATGGGGACTACTCGGCGCTATGCCAACACTGGAAATGGAGACGCGCTCTCTTACGCCCATACCTGGTTCTCCTCCCAGCCTCGTGAACCTGCCGCCGGGCGATCCGTTTGCGCCTCGCAGCCTGTACGCGCTGGAGGCGGATTTCTGCTATGAACCGCCGCTTTTCCCGGTGAGTAAGACTCATTTTGCTGCCACCTGGCTGCTTGATCCCCGCGCTCCTGTGGTGAAGCCCCCGGAGGCAATCGCAAAACGCCGAGAAGACTATAGAGGGAGGCTAGAACACCATGAAGGCA
The DNA here is from genome assembly GCA_031267685.1 of Treponema sp. Taxonomy (GTDB): domain Bacteria; phylum Spirochaetota; class Spirochaetia; order Treponematales; family Breznakiellaceae; genus JAIRMT01. The sequence continues at coordinate 25,908 of JAIRYV010000078.1, read as the reverse complement.
TCTGAAAACCGTGTACACGATCACCATCCGCCGACGAAAGGAAACGCAGGAAACAAAGCAGACAAAGCAGTCATTCTGGAGGTGGAGCATCTGGTTCATCGCTATCGTTCCGGGGCAAAACCCGCTGTGGATGAGGTGAGTTTTTCTATTCGTGAGGGAGAAACCTTTGGCTTGGTGGGTGAATCGGGCTGCGGAAAGACCACTATCGGGAGGATGATTCTAAAACTGCTGGATATAAGCGCTGGAACTATCCGTTATAAGGGACAGGATATCGAGGGCATCAGGCGGAAAAAGGCGCTCATGGACTTCAGGCGGGAGGCGCAGATCATTTTTCAGGACCCTTATGCCTCGCTTAATCCCCGTATGAAAGTGAAGGACATCGTAGCTGAGGGCATCGACAACCACTGTCTTGCCTCTTCCCGCAGAGAACGCGACGAGATGGCCGCGACCCTGCTCCAAACGGTGGGTCTCAGCCCTGAACACGCCTCCCGTTACCCCCACGAGTTTTCAGGCGGGCAGCGGCAGCGTGTCGGAATCGCCCGTGCTTTGGCGACTCAGCCCCGCTTTATTGTTTGCGACGAGCCGGTCTCTGCGCTGGACGTGTCGATACAAGCCCAGATTGTGAATCTTCTCAAGGAGCTACAGGAAAAGCAGGGACTCACCTACCTGTTTATCGCGCATGATCTCTCTGTGGTACGCGCCATCTCCGACCGGATCGCGGTCATGTATCAGGGGAAGCTGGTAGAAATGGGAACATCGGACGAGGTCTACCGCCATCCTGTTCATCCCTACACGCGAAGCCTCATCTCCGCCATTCCCTTGCCCGATCCGGAGTTTGAGCGTGCCAGACGGCGCATCCCCTACGTTCCTAGCCCAAGCCGCGATTCCTGTAGCCTGCGTCCTTTTTCTAGGGATCACTTTGTCTACTGCGACGAGGAGGGCAACTTTTCGTGAATCGAAGACAGGGAGCTTATCACAGTTTAACCACATCTCAGTCAAACATGTTCGTTCAAAAAAACCTTCTAAAGCTACTTGCTATTTTTCTTATGGTAATGGGATACTTTAGGCGGAGGCCCTTTCCAGATGTACTGTCCTTCGATGATTGGTACAATCTTCTGGTTAAACAGTTCTTCGCTAAGCGGATACAGCCGCTTGTTTTCTTCCATCTGCCTTCCTCCTCGCTTGTATACTACCAAAAGCCAGCCGACAGTGCAACCTTTACTAACAGTGTCTAGCCTTTTCAGAACCTCTTGCTTCCCCGAACCGGTTGATTTCTATGCGTTTATTATAGCTTTTAAGACATAGGGTATTGCAAATCTTTCCTTTAGATCGTATTATATACAAGGGGAATAAGTTCCCCGTATCCCGTCTACGTCGCCAATGGGTGGGGCAACCCCCTTGTGAAGACGTTGGGGCGCGCTCTATGTGAGCGCGTGGATTGGAGTTGTATCTTAGATTTAGAGGGCAATCGGGCTTTGGACCGGTTTTCCAAGAGCCAACTCCGAAACTAACCAAGTTTTGGAATTGGTTCATGTATGTAAGTTTGTAAAATTGTGAGGGTTTGCAGAAATGCTCGATATCGGTCACATCCATCGTACGGAATACGAGTTAGACGCGGACCGATCCGAATCTTTGGGAAAAATTGTCATTGCCGAGGTGCCAGGCAGAGTTCACTACCTGGGTGAGCATGGTGAACCAAAGGCCGGATTATTTCTCTCATCAGCGATAGACCGGTACATTCGGGTCGCGGTGAGTCTCCGTAGGGACAATTCGCTCCGGTTCTTTGCCGCGAATCTGGGAGAGCGTAAGCGCACGACGCTGCTCAATCTCAAATACAAACGCGAAGATCGCTGGGCTAATTATCTTAAAGTTGCTGTCCACATCTTCGCAGGACTGGGCTTTCCGACTAAGGGTCTAAACTTCACTGTTGCTGGCGATATTCCTCAACAGATCGGGTTGGCATCCTCCTCTGCCATTGAAGTGGCGGCTGCTGTCGCGCTTCGGGGTTTCTTTAACGCGAAACTCAGCGACGAAGCCCTGTTGAGTAAGCTCATCACTGCCCATAAAGCCTTCTTTGGCAAGAAGGATACTGCTGTTGACTACGCCATTGCCCTGTTCGCGGAGGAAAATAGCTTCCTCATCGTGGATGAACTCAATCTGGAGGTAACGCCAATCAAGTCAAGAAGTCTTGATAACTATAAGATACTCATCATGGATTCGCGGGTGCCACGTATGGGGGTCGAGGAAGAACTTATGGAACGGCGCCAGGACCTCAAACATGGGCTGGCGTTACTGGCCCGCAAGCACTCCGGAACCAGTTTCAGGAACTTTGTTACCGCAGACCTGATCGAGTCAATGGGCGACCTGCCGGAGGAGATTCGGCGACGCTGTATGCACATTGTGCAGGAACTACGGCGTATCGACGAAGCTGAGGAAGCCCTGCTCAAGGCAGACCGGCCCGCGCTCTCTAAAATTATCCTCCACTCCCATGAGAGTCTGCGGGACCTCTACGAGGTGTCCTGCCCGGAGATTGACTGGCTGGTGAAACGGGCGCAGGAACTGGATGGCGTACTCGGCTCGCGTATGACCGGTCGGGGCTTTGGCGGCTGTACCTACACGATCATCGGAGAGCAGGTTATCGAGGAATATAAGCGCCGACTTGAAGATTATGAGAGGATTTTTGGTTTTCATCCGATAATATATGAAATCAAACCCGCTGCCCGGGCGCGCTTGGTGCCTGTCTAGCGGTATGGAGGGGAAAGTAATGTTGAAGGAAGGTATACGGCTTTTTAACATAAAGCGTTGGGCAAAAGCACTTGAGACGTTTTTGCAGGTAGAGGTAAACGAGAACAGCGATGAGTCGGTAGAGCTGGCCTATTATCTAGGGCTGTGTTACACCAAGCTTGAACGCTACGACGAGGCTCTGCTCTATCTGGAACAGGTGATAACAGCGAACAAGGATCTATCGAGAGTATACCAGTGCCGTCTCGCCTTGGCGTATGTTTATACAATCACCAACCGTGCAAAACTGGCGCAGTTCGAGCTTGAGCATCTGGTAAACACTGGTTCTGAGACCCCGCAATTCTACCTGATCATGGGTTTTGTCGCGTGGAAAGAGAAGCAGTACAACAAGGCAATTGAGTGTTATGGCAAGGTTCTCAAGATGGATGAGCGCAACGCCACCGCACTCAATGGACTGGGGTATATTCTTGTGGACACCGACATGAATATAGCGCAAGGTATATCCTTCTGTAAGAAAGCCGTGAACACTAACCCAAAAAACGCGGCCTATCTTGATTCATTGGGTTGGGCATACTTCAAGAACGGCAATTTCAGTGAAGCCACGAACTGGTTACGCAAGGCGCTGGATGCCGCACCCCAGCCCCAACAGAAAGAGATACGTAACCACATCAGGATAGTCGCGGGAGTGTAATGTGATACGTCTGCGCCTTGTGATCCTGCTTTTCTCCCTATTATTGAAAGCATCGCTTGAGGCGCAGTCCGTAGGCGGAACTTCACTTTCTCCTGCAGATATGAATACCCTCTATGCACGTGAGGAATTTCGGATAGGAGTGCAGGCGTATAACCGCTTTGCTTTTAATGAAGCGATTCTTTCCTTTGAACAGGCACTTTCGTATCTGCCCGGTGAACCGCTCCTCATGGACTGGCTGGGACGCGCCTACTACCGTTCCGGCCTTGAGGCAACTGCGCTGAGTGTCTGGAGTAACTCGGCCCAAGCTTACGGGGCTTCTTCGCCAGAGGCCATACTGCTGAGAAGCCGTATTGAGACTGTACGTAACCGGCGCAGTCTTCTGCCCCTTGTGGAAGATAACGTGCGCTATGTCGCCTTCGGTCGATACCCAGGACGCTCAGACAACATGGTCTACTTCAAGCAACCAACTGCCATACTGCCGCTTGATGACGGCTCGGCCTGGGTTGTGGCTTATGGAAGCAATGAGCTGGTTCGTATTGACATAAACGGCGTCATCAGACAGCGCGCACGCGGGCCAATCAATGGTTTCGACCGGCCCTACGACATTGTACGCGGTCTTGATGGCAGGATGTACGTCTCCGAGTTCCGGGGCAGACGGGTAAGCATACTCAGTCAGAATGGGGATTGGCTCTCGTACATTAACCCAACAGACCGGAACAACGGTATGTTTGTGGGACCCCAGAACCTCGCCATAGACGAAGAGGGTTACCTCTATGTAGTTGATTATGGTAATCGTCGTGTGTCTAAGTTTGATCCGGACGGCGGGTTTATTCTGTCGTTTGGAAGCAGAACCACGATTTTTCCCGGCCTCCTTTCCCCAACCGGTATTGCAGCCAAAGGTGGTATGGTCTATGTCGCCGACAACGCGACCAAGCAGATTTATCGGTTTGACCGAAACGGCATCTACCAGGATGTCTTTGTTAAAGAAGGGCTTTCAGGCCCGGAGAGCCTCCGCTTTCTGCCTGATGGCGCTCTGCTTGTGGCTGACACTAACCGGATTCTCGTCATTGAGCTTGATTCAGCGCTTGTTCGGGAGCTGGGCCTGGCCGGTAACAGTTCCGTGCGGATCGTTGGCGCAGAGATGGACAAGAACGGCAATGTGCTTGCCGCCAACTTTCAGGGCGACGAAGTGTCAGTGATGACCCGCTTGAACGACATGCCCGCCGGTCTCTTTGTGCAGATAGATCGCGTGATCACCTCTTCATTCCCTACTGTTACGGTTGAGGTAACAGTGCAGGACCGTCTGCGCCGTCCAATTGTTGGCCTTGACGCACGGAACTTTCTCCTCAGTGAGGAAGGCCATACTGTTATTGAGCAAAGCTTTATCGGTGCAGGCTATCGCGCCAATACCGCCGACATAAGCATACTCATGGAACGCTCGAACCTGACCCTTGACTCGCAACTCGATATGGAAGTGGCGCTCAGGAACATACGCGCCAACGTGTCGGGTAACCTTGTGTCACTGATTTCAGCCGGTGAACAGCCGGTTAAGGAGCAAGTCAGCGAGCTTGCCGCCGAAGTAGCGTCCGCAGCCCGGGGCAATCCTGCCTCATATAGCCAGAACTGGCGCTTCGACCTCGGTTTGCGCCTTGCCGCAACTGACCTGCTCCCAATGGAAAAGAAACGCGCCGTGGTGTTTGTCGGTTCAGGGAACCTGGGCAAGCTGGCCTTTGAGCAGTACAGCCTGTCAGAACTGGCCTCCTATCTCGCTAACAACAGTATCATCTTTTATGCGATTATGATTGGCAACAATCAGGTCGGCGAAGAAATCCGCTACCTCTGCAATCAAACCGGTGGCGAAGTGCTGTCCCTCTACCAGCCCCAGGGCATAGGCCCGGTTATAGGCAACATAGCCGCCATGCCTAGCGGAACCTACATCCTGAGCTACCGTTCCCAGCTGCCCACCGACTTTGGCTACGCTTACCTGCCAGTAGAAGCCGAAGTCTACCTCATGGAACGATCGGGCCGCGACAGCACTGGCTACTTCCCACCACTGGAATAGAGCAAGCAGCTTGATCAGTATCGTTACGCTCCTAAGCTGCTTGTTGTTAAACACGGCGTATCCTATCGCATACTTGTTATGCCGCCTACCTACGAAATCGCGGTTTCCAGTGCAACCTCCATCATGGCGGTGAACGCGGTCTGCCGCTCTTCGGCACTGGTACTTTCTCCAGTGATCATGCTGTCAGAGATGGTGAGTAAACAAAGCGCGTCCCTGCCATACTTGGCAGCAAGGGTATAAAGCTCGGCACACTCCATCTCTACAGCAAGACAGCCATAACGCGCCCAGCGTTTCCAGTCATCAGGCTCCTCAGTGTAGAACATGTCTGACGACACAATCCCACCGACTTTCGGTTCCCAACCCCGCATCCGAGCCACGTCATAGGCCGTCTTGAGTAGGCTGAACGACGCAGTCGGCGCAAAGCTCCGTCCCTCAAAACGCAGGGCGTTCACCCCTGAGTCAGTGGATGCGCTCATGGCTATCACAATGTCCCGAACCTTAACAGAGCTTTGCAGCGCCCCAGCAGTACCAATGCGGAGCGCCCGCTGAACCCCATAGTCACGAAATAGCTCGTTGACATAGATGGATATGGATGGAATCCCCATGCCCGTGCCTTGCACTGATACCCGCTTGCCCTTGTACAAACCAGTGTAACCAAACATGTTCCGTACCGCGCTGTACTGAACCGGGTCTTGGAGAAAAGACTCGGCAATAAACTTCGCCCGCAGTGGGTCTCCGGGCAGTAAGACCACGTCCGCAATTTCGCTCGCCTTAGCAGCAATGTGTGTTGACATAGTTCCCTTCCATTATATAACGCCGAATGCCTCAGCATTGCTTGCATAAAAGATGTCGTGACGTCCAGCAACCAGCTTACAAAACTCTTCAATGATATGCCAGTTATCATCAACATCAAACTCGTAGCTGTGTCCCCAAAGGTAAAACACCTTGTGAGTGTCCGGCTGCTCCATATCAAGAAAGGTTTGCACTAGCTGCAGAACCTGCGGGTCTTTGTGATGACAGGTCGGCTGATAGACAAGCAGATCAGGAGGCAGGTCAAAACTATGAGTACTGACCACGCCACGGGAATAACGAAGCCCACAGGCTTTGGCAACGTCAACCACCTGCTGGTTAAATGTGCCATAAGGATAGGCCATGCCATACACGGGCGTCTGAAAGATACGCTCAAGGTTGATCTTGTCCTGCTCAAGCTCATTCCGTATCGTATCAGAATCCAACTCCTGAAGATGCGGGTGAGTCAGCGAGTGTACCGCAACCTCATGCCCCGCATAGAGCGCCGGCAACCCAGCAATGTTCATACGCCGAATAGGACAGCCGTGACTCTCCCACTTACTGGCACCAGTCTGGATGCCACTGTTAAGGTTAAAGGTCGCCTTGATGTGGTACTTGTTCAAGATTTCGACCAGCCGTTTGTCCTGCTCAACCCCGTCGTCATAGCTCAAGGTGAGCGCCTTCATTGTTCCATTAGGATACATTTCTTTCCTCCATATAATATCTAAAACAATCTACAAGATGATCGTTGACCATGCCCTTTGCCTGCATAAAAGCATACATAATGGTGGGGCCAACAAAGGTAAAGCCACGCTGTCTCAATTCCTTTGAAATAGCTGTGGACAACTCAGTCGACGCTGGAATCTCCGACAAGGTTCTGTAGTGGTTCATGATAGGCTTGCCATCAACCCAGTCCCATAGCCAACGCGAGAAGGAAACCGGACTGTTCATCATGGCAAGATAACTCTGCGCATTCTTAATAACACTTTCAATCTTACGCCTGTTTCTGATGATACGCCCATCTCCCATGAGTCTCGTGATGTCCGCCTCAGTGTAAGCAGCGATCTTTCGGGCGTCAAACCCGTCAAAGGCTGCGCGATAGCCTTGCCGCCGCCGCAGTATCGTGAGCCACGAAAGGCCAGCTTGCGCCCCATCCAGAATAAGCGCCTCAAACAGTGCTTGATCACTGGTACAGGGAACACCCCATTCCTCGTCATGATAAGCTGTGTATAGAGCATCACCTAAACACCAGGGACAACGTGTCAATTCCATGTCTTTAGTATAACCTAAATCAAAACTTTTGTCAGGTACTATGCTTGACAGCCATTCTTAAAGTACAGACTATGGAATAGCCACATGACACTCTTAATAGATATGCCAATCGCAGCTGTCGTACTGAGCAGCACTATGGCGTTTGCTAATCCTCAGCAGCAGCCCACACTCTCAAGCGCTCCGGTCGGGAATCAACTGACCATCGCCATAAATCCGCGCCTCAACCTCGACCCACACTGGAATGCCGGGAATGCTGACTCTATGCTCCAGTATGTGTTGTACGAATGTCTGTACAAGTACACCAAGACAGACTTTGCCCTGGCCAGTGCAGCCAGCGTAACAGTCTCGCCAGACGGCCTCACATGGACACTCAAGCTGCGACAAAATGCCCGCTGGAATGACGGCAAACCTGTTGCCACCGGAGCCTATGGGTACAGCCTCAAACGTCTGGTGAACCCGGCGATTGACACTGTATATATGAAGGATTATGGCCAGTTCCTGAAAAATGGCCTCAAGATCGCCAACAGAAAACTGCCGCTTAATCAGCTTGGCGTGCGCGCTATGAACGACATACCTTCGAAATCCAGATTAAGAACGTCTGTGCCTACTTCAACGCTATCCTGTGTTACTCCACATGCTATCCCATGCGCTCAGATATGGTCAGCGAAGATGGCACTGGCTATTAAACACTAGTGCGGTTGCTATGATTCAGGCATTTCCTTCCAAAGAAGTGCGAACCCTCTCAAGGAATGGTTACTATCATACGGTGTGCCATGTACAACCAGTCGATCACCGCTGGGGATAATGCAAAACACATTGCGCTCCTGCACGCGGCTGAACGTCTGATCATCAAGGAAGATTCCGGAATCATCCCCCTGTACTATAGCGTGAACCCATCCCTATTCAGAGATAGTGTGCGTGCCAACGTCCACTATGATGCTAACGATAAGATCATGCTTACAGATAGTATTGTAAAGAAACAAAGCAGTCCTGCGTTGATAATCTCCCGTTAATGGCTAGCGTTTACTAACATGAATACTGTGAAGCGGGCGGATGCCGTTTCACAGTATTCTTTTGATGAGGTTTTAGCAATTTGCTGAGAGTATTCCAGGTAGTTTGCGATGTGCTTATCTGCTGGATGACCTGCCGACCATTTCCCGGATAGAGTTGATCAAATACATTGAAATGTCTTCTTGCCTAAAAGCATACTAGGTTCTTTACCTCACCTGATGTTATAGCCTAACCTCCGGGAGATCAGGCTATTAAGTTACCGTTAAAGAAGGAGTGAAGCTATAAGTTCGTGGAGTGGACTGCTTGTACTGGGTGGTTATTTGCAGCGTATACTCCCCTGCGCTTAAAGGCGGGCAGATGAATAACAACTTAGTAGGCCCATTTTCAAGGATGTCCCCAGAGGGAACGGTTATCCCATTTCCTGACTCATCTATCAGGTGAATACCGACAGCGCTGTCTGTACCGATTATCTTGATGTCCTTGCCGCGTATCTGTACTCCATGCCCCGGAGTGAGCTTCTCATTTACCGTTTCGGTTAATTTATCTTCCACACTGTCAACGATTGGCCCATGTTCCACCCCGTGCAGCCGGTTCAAGCTGGCGCTTTGAGCAGCGGTGTTAAGTTCTTTATCTGCCAAGAAGCGCACAGCAATCTTGTTGTTTGCCGAGTTAAAAGGCGCGTCAGGCCCGGTAAAGGAGCCAGTGATACTGAGACTGAAGGCGCCGAGTCCTTCTATCTTGAAGCTCCAGCCTTGCGACAGAAGGGATTTAGCAGCCGTTCCCATGCCAGAAATGACATTCTTTGCTTCCCCTTCGTTGATGTTCAGAGTCTCACTGAGCATTTTAACGAAACGCTTTTGGTCAACCCCTTCAGTATGGGTAACCACTGCATGATAAGATTCCTTTTCGGAATCGCTGAACTTGTGTTTACACAGATAATAATCAATCATCTGTTTCTCCTTTTATATGTATTTTTTGGATTAGCATCGGGAATTCAGAACGTTTTTCAATAGTAATCATAAAAAGAGCAGTTGACTCTATCGTATTCTGAACATATGGATACAGGGATAACTCGTCTATCAAAGCATAGAGAGAGGGCGTCTGCTGATAGCTAAAATAGGGGGAATACACCAATGCAGTCGCGTCTATACGTTCCAAGAAGACAGCTGCACTGGCTTCCTGGCCTATGCCTGCTTCAGTTAGTTTCCAGGATACCTGATGAGCATATTTCTGGGTTTGGCTATAGGTACTGGCAGGTCTGCTCGCGTCTGCGGGAACGATGCGGTTTGCTGTCCCTCGCGTTTGTTTTTGAGAAGCATGAAGGAAGGTTTTATCTCTAATAGCCATGCGGTTATTTTTCCTGTTATGCTGTCTTTCCATATCAGGGTTTTATGGCGGTTCCCGCAGTCAACGGCTGCTTTTACAGAACACCTTCCATAGGCCCACGAAGAACTTATATCATGCCATAAGAACGATGTCAAGTGGTTTCTCCTATTATCTTTTGCCATATCGTTTATTGTTAAGGCGGCTGAGTGTTGTTTAGTGAAAGCAATACCCTGTATCATACCAGAATACACGGTATATCGAACCATTGATGGAAGCCAACTGAGTGTCATTACCAGAGGCGGTAACAATTTTTAACGTATTGCTAGAAATTATAGGCAATAGGCTTGACAGAATTCATTTCTTACGATACTCTCTTATTGTCATGGTTGAAGCCATGATTTTTCCTGTACACGTTCAGAAGAACGATGAAGAGTCACTGGCTGCAAAGGGGTAAAGTCCAGCGGTTACATGGCTTTGTTTGTCGAAGCAAGCAAGAAATCAACAACATACTAATGGGCATAATGCCCATCTTTTCAAGGAGTCTGCAATGAAGAAGTTATGTTTAGTTTTGGTTACTTGCCTGTTTGTTTCAGGGTTTGTGTGTGGGCATGAAACGTTTATCATCCCCGGTGATTCATCAAAAAGCTACAAAATGGGAGATACGGTCACCCTGCTCGGTATCTCGTCTCATTATTTTGCCGTAGGCGAGGAGATTGAGCCGCTGGAGACGGTTGAAATGTACGTTTACAAGAACGGCGTTAAAGGGTCAAACCTTCTGCTTGAGGCAAACAGGGATCGCGTCTGGTATGAGGCACGGTATCGTCTTACGGACGACACCCCAGTTATCGCGGTTTTTCGGAGTATAGGCGGCTATTATTCTATTCTTACCGATGGCAGCTATGCTGACGGCAACAGGAGGCAGGCGGTGGCTGCCAATCCGGGTAAGTCGGTACAAGTATCTCGTTATTTTACTAAGTGGGGCAAACTGTACCTTAATCCGAGCAGAAACGACAGGGCTTTCAGTCAGCCGCTTGGGCTTGATTTTGAGATTGTTCCCCTCAATAATCCTGCTGATATGGGCAGGAATTCAAGAATAACGCTTCGGGTTCTTTACCGGGGTCAGCCCTGGGTCAACGGGGAAGTCAAGGCAACATGGGATTACTATGATTATCACACGATGGACGTATGGGCGCAGGCTGGAAAGACTGATGCACGGGGTGAGGTTAGCTTTCGGTTTGATCATATTGATATGAGGAAACCTGTCCTGTGGATTTTTCAGGCTAGTGATACGAGGAAATCATCCCAGTTGGATGTTGATGAGGACAACCTCAAGGCAACCCTTGTTTTTGCGGTAAGGTAAGTGGGTAGATAAGGTGGATAGCATGAGATACCTGTGTACTGTTGTGGTTTTTCTTTTGAATCTTCCTGTCGTTGTTTTTGCCCATGGTGTGGACATTTCTGATATGACAGGCCGGCAGGATGTCCGTACCATCAGGTTTTTCTATACGGATGGTATGCCCATGCTATTCGCCAGAGTGAAGGTTTTCCCGCCTTCATCCCCTGACGTGCCAGTGCAGGAAAGTATTGCTGACCGTAACGGTTATTTTAGTTTTGTAAGCGATGAGTCGGGTGAATGGCGCTTGACAGCGGAAGACGGCATGGGACATCGAGGGGAAATAATTGTCGACGTGGATGGTGAAACAGAAGCAGTGGCAGGGGCGCGGGAAGCTGTTTCCGGCGCTCACTTGTCCTCTGGCACGTTGCCGACGTCTTTTGCGGCTGTACTGGGCCTAAGCCTTATCTTCAACGTGTTTGGCCTTTGGTATATAACGAAGAAGAGAATCCTCAGAAGGGAGGCCGTTCATGCACATTAGTGAAGGTGTGCTATCCTTGCCGGTGATTGCTGGAGGCTGGGTGATTGGAACACTTGGTGTGGCTGTGGGGCTTAGAAAGACGGCGGTGGAGCAGCTTTCCAAAACAGCGCTGGTCAGTGCGACGCTTTTTCTGGCTTCGCTGGTTCATGTGCCGGTTGGTCCTTCGAGCATTCATCTTACGCTATTAGGGCTTTCCGGCTGGCTCTTAGGCTGGCCTGCGCTGCCTGCCTTGTTCGTTGCCCTTCTTTTACAGGGTATTCTGTTTCAGTTTGGCGGCCTGCTCTCACTGGGGGCAAATATGGCGATCATGGGTGTGGCGACGCTTTCAGGCTATGTGGCACGGCTCCTGTTCGGGGTTTTCTCCGGGATTCTGCGATCCAGAGCCACACTTGCCGTGTCTGCCTTTCTTGCTGGCTTTGCTGCCGTTATTGCTGGGTCTGTACTGGTGGTTGCAGCCCTTGTGCTAAGCGCCAATGAATTGCAGGCTACTGCTGCGCTTATCATGGCGGCAAATGTTCCACTCGCTTTTGTCGAGGGCGGGATTACGCTCTCTATTATTTTATTTCTTGCAAAGGTGAAACCAGATGTACTTGAATCGCCTTGATATAAGGCATGATATTCTGCACTGTTTTGATCCCCGCGCTCGTGTAATTGCCGGGGCTTCTCTGATACTTGTCTCTATTCACGTAGCACATTATACGATTCTTGCTGGTATCATGGGCGCCTGTATGCTGCTTTTACGGCATGATTTCTTTCGCGTTATAAAGCGCCTTGCTCCGCTTGAGGTGTTTTGCGCACTGTTTCTGCTCCAGGTCCTGTGCGGGCTTCTTCCGAGACCTATGGCGCTTGTTTTGGTTCTGCGTATTCATTGTGCGGCGCTTCTCTATATGCTTAGTGTTGCTTCTATGGGGTTCGGCGTTTTTGCGCAGGCTCTTGCGTCGCTGCGGGTGAACTCCAAACTTATCAGTATCCTCTATTTAACCCATCGATATATTTATATGATGAGTGATACGGTCTTTCATGCGGTAAAGGCGATGCGCTTCCGCAAGAGTGTGAATACCAATGGCATTATTTTTATCTGGAAGGCATACGCTGCTGTCTTTGCAGCAGCACTTTGTGCGGCGTATGTTAAGGCCGAAAACGTGAACGCGGCGCTTCTTTCACGCGGCTTTGACGGTCTTATCCCGCGGACAAACATCTGGCGCTGGAGCGTGGCGGACAGCGTTCTTGTAGTATGCTGTCTAGTAAGCGTGGTGGTGTATGGAACATATACGGTTATCAAACATTTGTTTTTCGTATGAAAGATACGCATCCCCCGCGCTTACTGACGTTAGTGTTACGGTTGAAAGACACGAGACGCTCTGCGTTGCTGGGGCCAACGGCTGTGGTAAATCGACATTACTACAGATTATGGCAGGCTGTATAAAGCCGACGCAGGGAGAAATCTCCGCGCCGGGCTGTGGCATTGTGTTTCAGGACGTTGACCATCAGCTTTTCATGCCTACTGTATGGGAAGACGTTGCCTTTGGCATACTCAAAAAAGGAACGCGGCCCGAAGATGTGCGGGAAGCGGTGTTTGAGGCTTTAAGAAGCGTGGAGGCGGAACATCTTGCCGAGAAACCGCCCTATACACTTTCTGGTGGCGAAAAGCAACGGGCGGCTCTTGCGGGCATACTCATCACGCGGCCTGATGTTCTAGTGCTTGACGAACCCAGCGCCAGCCTTGATCCTCGGGCGCGCAAGAATCTTATCGCCCTTTTGCGCCGTTTACCCTGTACAAAAATCATAGCAAGCCACGACCTTGATCTTGTTCTGGAGCTGGCGGATCGTGTTCTCTTCCTCTGCGATGGCCGTATTGCAGGGGAAAGCCCTGTCATGGGCCGCACGGCGCCCGGCCTTCTTGCCGATGAAACCTTTTTACAGGGTATCGGTCTTGAATTGCCGTTAACGTTCTGGGATGCGCCGTGATAAATACACAGGAATTGTAATAAGCCGAACTACATACTTCAGGGCGCTTTCATAGGTTTTCTTGATACATCCAGTATACTGGGTATAGATAACCATCTCTACATCGAATGAAATAATCACACCCCAGACAGTACAACGCAACGGTAGCTCAACTCAAGCAGTCGTATCCCGCGCTGCTTGAGAGTTTCAGAGCGCCTGCTGATTACACGAACAAGCTGGAGTAGCGCTGCGGACTTGCGCATTGCTTAAAAAAAGCGGCGGGTGGGAACGGCCCGCCGCAGGAGGTGCCTCATAGGCAATAGAAACACGACGAGTGAAAACCCGTCGATAGCGGCAACGGGGATTGAACCTGTGACACAACGGTTATGAGCCGTTTGCTCTGCCAACTGAGCTATGCCGCCATTACATTGCTTAAGTTATCAAATACACGGTAATATGTCAAGTACATTTTTCTGTGCTTGGAGATAAATTATGCGTGTTCTAAAGTTTGGCGGATCCTCGGTTGGCTCAACCGGTGCGATTAACAGAGTTGTCGACATTATCAAAACGTACCCCAGTGGCGATGTCGCGGTGGTGGTGGTGTCGGCCTTTTCGGATATGACCGACAGCCTGATTGAGGTCAGCTTGAAAGCCCAGTCTGGAGATACGGGCTATACGGAGCAGACGCGGGTTATGGAACAACAGCATTGCGACATAGCCGCCTTTTTCCTCAGCGGTGAAAGCCTCGAAAGTGCGAACCTGTTTATAAAAGCAAGTTTTGCCGAGTTGACCCATATCCTGGATGGCATCGCCATCCTGCGGGAATTGTCAAAGCGAACCCTGGACATGGTGATGAGCTTTGGTGAGCGTCTTTCCGCTTCGCTCCTTGCCAGAATCTTTAGCGCAGTGGGTGTTCCGGCTGATTACCTTGACACTCGTTCCCTCATCAAAACTGATGCAAACTATGGCAAGGCGCTCATTCTCGAAACTGAAACCCACGCCAATATCCATGCCTGTTTTGCCGAGACAGGGCAACGCCTCAAGGTGGCTACTGGCTTCATCGGCTCCACCCTTGACGGCGTTACCACCACTCTGGGACGGGGCGGTTCGGACCTCAGCGCGGCTATCTTCGCCGTAGCCCTGAAAACCGAACACCCGCTTGAGATATGGACTGATGTTGACGGTATTCTTACCGCGGATCCACGTCTCGTGAAAGGCACGTTCACGCTTGATTCTCTGTCTTATGTGGAGGCAATGGAACTGTCTCACTTCGGAGCAAAGGTATTGTTCCCGCCAACCATAAAGCCAGCCCTTGAGAAGGGCATCCCCATCTGGATACGCAATACCTTCAATCCAGTCGCTGCTGGAACCCGCGTTGTCCAAAGCGCGGAACCTGGGCCTTACCTTATTCGTGGAATTACTTCTATTAATAACATCGTGCTGATACGGGTGCAGGGTTCTGGCATGGTGGGTGTTGCGGGCTTCTCGTCGCGGCTCTTCGGGGCGCTGGCGCGTAAGGGTATAAACATCATCCTCATCACCCAAAGTTCCAGCGAGTACTCCATCTGTTTTGCTATACTGCCAGAAGACCTTTCCATAGCTGACGCCGCGCTTCGGGAAGAGTTCTCACGGGAAATTGCCATCTCACTCATTGACCCGCCCATCTGTGAGTGCGGCTTTGCCATCATCGCAGTGGTCGGTTCGTGCATGAAGAGTAGCTCTGGCATTGCCGGCAAAGTGTTCTACGCCTTGGGTAGGAACGGGATCAACGTGGTTGCCATTGCCCAAGGTTCCTCGGAACTCAACATCTCAGCCGTTATCGCGCAACAGGACGAGGCAAAGGCCCTCAATGCCCTGCATGAAGCGTTCTTCTTCTCCGGACTCCGCTCGGTGAACCTTTTCCTTATAGGTACGGGACTCATCGGCGGTACCTTGCTGGAGCAACTCAGCTTCCATCGCGAAACCCTGGCCAGTGAATACAAGATTCGCGTCAATGTGGTGGGTGTGGCTAATTCCCGCTGTATGCTCTTTCGTGAGGAAGGCATTGAGCCAAACGCCGCGAAAACCGTCCTGAACACGGCAAAAGACCGGGAAGCGTTTTCCCTGCCACGCTTCATTGAGCGCATGAAGAGCTTTAACTTCCCTAACACAGCCTTCTGCGACTGCACTGCAAGCGATGACGTAGCGGCTTGCTATGCCGAGGTCTTGCACTCGTCAATCCCCATTGTTACCCCTAACAAACGCGCCAACGCTGGTTCCTGTGAATATTACAAGATGCTCACCAGCTATTCCCGTAACCGGGGCATACCCTATCTCTATGAAACCACTGTATGCGCGGGTCTACCAGTCATATCTACCCTCCGCGATCTCACGCTTTCCGGCGATAAGGTGCGGCGCATTGAGGCTGTGCTATCGGGAACCTTGAGCTTCATCTTTAATAGCTATGATGGGTCTAAGCGCTTTTCTACCTTGGTACGCGAGGCCAAGGACAAGGGCTACACCGAGCCGGACCCCCGCGACGACCTGAACGCCATGGACGCAGCCCGCAAAGCCCTGATACTGGCGCGGGAGTGCGGCCTACCGCTGGAGTTCTCCGCAGTGGCAATTGAACCGATCCTGCCAGAGTCGTGCTTTGCGGCTCCCAGTATCGACGCCTTTTTCGCGGAACTGGAAAAGCTGGACGATTCGTTTGAGCGCCATCGTACCGAAGCTGCTGTTGAAGGCAAGGCTCTGCGCTACATCGCGGTTATCGAAGAAGGCTCTGCCCGTCTCGCACTCCGCGCAGAGGATTCGACAAGCCCATTCCGTTCTTTGCTTGATTCCGATAACATCGTCGTGATTACGACTGACCGCTATTCCACGCTTCCCATAGTTATCAAAGGACCTGGCGCTGGCGCAGCGGTTACAGCAGGCGGTGTGTTTGCCGACATTGTGCGTATGGCGCGCACGCTGGTCTGAAATCTGGCGCATGCTTCTGGCGCGGGAACTTGACCAACTACATTGAAGCCAGCGCCTTGACAAGCAGTTCGGTGAAACGGATGAATATACGCCTTTCAATAAAAAATCCCCGCCATGAATGGCGGGGTATTGAAGCTTTCTCCTTGAAAGCGTATCGTATGCGGGGGAACAAATCCCCCGCGCTCCCAGTTTTACGCCCCAAGGGGTGGGGTATTAAACCCCACGGTAAGGGCGCTGTCGCGTTTCATGTGAGCGCGTGGATTGAAACAATCAATGCTTTTTGCAAAAAAAGCGGAGCCTTGCATGTCAGACCGAAAGTCTGTGCGCTTGGTTCCGCTTGGTGGTAGGCAGACGTTTTGCGTTATCAGAAAGTCTGTGCATACCGCCCTTGCGTTCCCGCACAGGAGGAGGCTGTCATTGTTCACTTAACCACAGGGTAACTTCCTTTCGTATTTCGCCCATATTATTCTCCTTAGCTCAAGTGTACCATAAACAATGAGCAATAATCAGGCGGTTGCTTTCACGGAACACGTTTCGCGCCAAAGCCCCTTATCCCTTAGCTTCCCAGCTGCACGGCAAACAAAAAGGGTAGAGCAGCGCGAGCCTTGCCCGCATGCTCCACCCTTGCCCGCATGCTCCACCCTTGCCATGTAAGCCTAGACAGCATGAGCCGCCTTTAGGCTTATTCCCAGCCACCCGCGGAACCGCTCGCTGCGCTGTCCAGGGTAACACCTACTCCAGCCGTGCTGTCGCGCTTCTTGACGGGTGAACTGGCCACATAGACCGCCTGGCCGCTACTTTCAGTGCTACCGGTAGCGGTGTTTCTCAAGCCGCTCTCGGCGTCCGACCCGTAAATGATCCCGCCAGACTGCTTGGTAAACGTACCGCCGCTCACATACACCCCGCCGCCGTAGGAGTAGGAGTCGGCGGAGGCGGTATTGCCGCTGATTTCACCGCCGCTCATCGTAAACGTACCGTTATACACATACACCCCTCCGCCGACGGAGTAGGAGTCGGCGGAGGCGGTATTGCCGTTGCCGCTGATTTCACCATCATTCATCGTAAACGTACCGCTACTGGACACATACACCCCCCTGGAGTTGCCGCTGATTTCACCGCCGCTCATCGTAAACCTACTGCTCACTTGCACCCCGCTGCCGGAGTTGCCGCTGATTTCACCATTGTTCATCGTAAACGTACTGTTGTTATACACATACACCCCGCTGCCGGAGTTGCCGCTGATTTCACCGCCGCTCATCGTAAACCTACTGTTGACATCCACATACACCCCCCTGGAGTTGCCGCTGATTTCACCGCCGCTCATCGTAAACGTACTGTTGACATCCACATCCACCCCGTCGCCGGAGTTGCCGCTGATTTCACCGCCGCTCATCGTAAACGTACTGTTGACATCCCGAACAGACACCCCGCCGCCGAAGGAGGCGGTATTGTCGCTGATTTCACCGCCGCTCATCGTAAACGTACCGTTATACACATACACCCCGCCGCCGACGGAGTAGGAGTCGGCGGAGGCGGTATTGCCGCTGATTTCACCACCGTTCATTGTAAACGTACCGCCGCTCACATACACCCCGCCGCCGTAGGAGTTGGAGTAGGAGTCGACGGAGGCGGTATTGCCAGTGATTTCACCGCCGTTCATTGTAAACGTACCGCCATCCCGAACAGACACCCCGCCGCCGGAGGGGTAGGAGTAGGAGTAGGAGGTATTGCCGGTGATTTCACCGCCGTTCATTGTAAACATACCGCCATCCCGAACAGACACCCCGCCGCCGTAGAGGTAGGAGTAGGAGGTGACGGCGGTATTGCCGGTGAGCTTCGAGCCGTTTTCCATCGCCAAGGTTCCCCCGCTGTTCACCTGCACCAGTGAAGCTGTATTGTACTGTCCTTGCAAGGTAACGTTGTTTCCCAGGGTCAGGGTAACGCTGCTTCCCACGGTAAAGAGCGAGCCGTTTTGACTCAAGCTGATCGTCCGTTCCGTGGTCCCGCCGTCAATGCTTATGCTCACTGTTTGTCTGCTGTAAGAAAGCGCGCGCGGCGCGATGGTCTCATCGGCGCTTAAGGTAATGGTATAAACGCCGCCTTGCTCAGCGTTTGAATCAAGCCACTCGAGCGCGTCTTGCAAGGTTGAGCCAGGCACTGCCGCAGCAGGTAAACTCCACTTAGCGTAGAGCGTTATAGGTGAAGTAACCAGGAAAGAAGCGCCCGAAGCATACGTAGTTCCTGCGCCGTCCGCGCTGGTGTTCCACCCGCTGAACGTATAGCCGCTGTTTGTCAGCCCGCTCTTGTCTGCGAGCGCTATCGCGGTTCCACTGTCCACAGTCTGCGCGGGAGGCGCGGTCCCGCTTCCCCCGTTCACGTCGTACGTTACCGTATACTGGATACCAGAGGCGACTATCCATGTGGCGTAGAGCGTTATAGGTGAAGTAACGGTGAAAGAAGCGCCCACGGCATACAGAGTTCCCGTACCTGAAGCGCTGGTGTTCCACCCGCTGAACGTATAGCCGGCTTTTGTCAGCCCGCTCTTGTCTGCGAGCGCTATCGCGGTTCCGCTGTTCACGGTCTGCGAGGAAGGCGCAGTCCCGCTTCCCCCGTTCGCGTTGTACGTTACCGTATACTGGGTGCCAGAGGCGGCTATCCACTTAGCGTAGAGCGTTATAGGTGAAGTAACGGTGAAAGAAGCGCCCGAAGCATACGTAGTTCCCGCGCCGTCCGCGCTGGTGTTCCACCCGCTGAACGTATAGCCGCTGTTTGTCAGCCCGCTCCCGTCTGCGAGCGTTATCGCGGTTCCACTGTTCACGGTCTGTGAGGAAGGCGCAGTCCCGCTTCCTCCGTTCACGCTGTACGTTACCGTATACTGTATTGGGTCATTTGGCTCGTTTTCTTTCTCGCCTAGTACATCACAAGCGCTAAAAACCAGCCCCAATGCCAGCAGAATTGCCGGCAATCCGAATAAAAACCGATTTTTCTTCATTTTCTTTCTCCTTACTCATGAAACTTAAAGCTATAAAAAGCCGGTATCTTCCGTACAGGCGAAAGCACCGGCATTTTACCGCATGAACGCGCTCAGGGTATCAGGGCAAACCGCAAGTGGTTTGCCCCTTATTCCTTTTCAAGGAATAAGGGCATTTACCATCGGTCCCCAGGGCCCTTGTTTCCCGCCGCTATTCTCTATCTGCACCGCAAAATACACGGTCTGCCCGCTCTCGTTATAGTTGAATTGCAGCAGGTCTTTCTTCCGCATAGTGAAGAATGATTTGCGTAAATCCTCTGGACTTGTGGGCGGCGTTTCACCGGGCGCAAGCACGCTGTACCATATCCGATAACCCTTGTTCGCCGGGTCGTTGGGACTGCCGGTAACGTAGACTATCTTTACGCCCAGTTCGTGCCGTCCCACCAGATAGGTCTCCACCTTTACCTGTGCCGTAGGAACGCTGCTTGGCGTGTGGGTATTATCGGGAGGATTAAGCTCCAAAGCCACAAAGTCTGAATCCGTAAGAGGCGGACTAAGGAAGTAGCGCTTTTTTATGTCCCGCATGTCTGCGGTGAGCGCGTCGAAAGCCTCCTTACACCGCGCCGTTGCCACTGGCGTGCGGGTACTTTCGTTCTTTGCCGTGTCCAATGCGCTTTCCGCAGCGGCCGCCAGAGAGGAAAGGTTCTGCATGACACTTTCCGGGATTCCCCACTTCAGGAGATAGGCCGTGATGGTGGTAATCCAAGTCTTCACCATTGCTAATATGGCATCCCGTGCAGCCGGGAGCCAATCCGATCTTTGACTCATAATGTAAGTCTCCTTTTATATTGAGATTGAGGCGTTTTTATTACAAAACGCTGTTCTACCTAAAGATGCCGGTGTAGAGTTTTTAGACTTGAATGTGAAGTCTAAAGACTTTGAGGTAGAGTCTTTAGACTTGAATGTGATTTTACTTATTTTTAGGTAACTTTGAGGAAAAAATTGATTATTTTTGTAAACCGAAAGATACTTGACAAACCGTCTTGCTAGGAGAGCATAATGGGAGCCGGGAGCCGGGAGCCGGGAGCCGGGAGCCGGGAGCCGGGAGCCGGGAGGATGATAAACTGTAAGCAAACAGATATCCAGTGAACCTCTGAGAGTGTCTCAAATTCATAATAAATATTCTATCGGGCTGTGAAAGAAATGTCAAGAGGTTTCTCCGAAAAATTTTATTTTTTTCTTGCTAGTTCTAAGCCACGCCCGCTGCCTCAGCCGCTCCTGAAACAGACATTTTGTGTACTGGTCAGTACGTAAGCTGTACGTTGTCATGTTTGCCGTATCCTGAAGCTTGTGCGCTGTATGGGCGATGGGCAAGGCTGGTTCCCAAGGATGCTCGACCGAATAGTTATGTTATCCGGTCGTATAGCGCCGCTATACGACCGGATAGACCGCTGTATGTTTCTGTGGGTCAAGTTTAGCACAAAGCGGCGGAGAGTCTTTACTAAAACACGATCTGTTTGTTCTGCTTGGCCGATTCGTAGATGGCTTCGAGGATGCGGGTTACAACGATAGCTTGCTCTGGCAGAACCACGAGCTTGCCCTTGCCCTGAATGGCGTTGAGGAAGGTGTACTGCTCAAGGACTTCGGGGGAATTGTCGGCACCTTCAAAGAAGGCCACGCCGCCTTTCCTGAGATCAGGCTTGGTGGTGTACTGGTGGTTATGCTTCACACCGTTAATGGTGAGGCCATTATACATATCAGCGCCGGCTTTAGTTCCACAAAGCACGGTACTGGCCTCAAGTACATCAAGGGTGTTGAGCGCCCAGGTTGCCTCAAGGGTGATAGTCGCGCCATTTTCCATGATAATGAAACCAAAGGCACTGTCTTCTACAGTGAACTCTTCGGGTTTCCACGGACCAAAGGCATTGGCAGGCTCAACTTCATTGTTGAGCTTATGATACACCGTGCCAACCACAGACTTAGGCTTGTAGTTGTTCATGGTCCAGAGGGTGAGATCAAGCGCGTGGGTTCCGATGTCGATGAGCGGGCCGCCGCCTTGCTCATACTCGTTGAGGAAAACGCCCCATGTAGGAACAGCACGACGGCGTATGGCCTTAGCCTTGGCATAGTATATCTCACCTAGCTCACCGGTATCGCACTCGCGCTTGAGATACTGGCTGTCACTACGATACCGGCTTTGATAACCGATGGTGAGCAGTTTGCCACTCGTTTTGGATGCCTCAAGCATTTTCTCGGCTTCAGCATAATTGATCGCCATAGGCTTTTCGCAAAGCACATGCTTACCTGCATTCAGGGCAGCGACCGAGATGTCGCTGTGAGAACGGTTCGGTGTACAAACATACACTGCGTCCAGATTCTCTTTGATCAATTCTTTGTAATCAGTGAAGACTTTGGCATCGCCCGTACCGTATTCTTTGGCAGACTTTTCGGCGCGCTCTTTTATGATGTCACAAAACGCGACTATGTCGGCAAGTCCTGCTTTTTTAATCGAAGGCAGGTGTTTCTGGTTAGCGATCCCGCCACAGCCCACGATTCCAACTTTCAGTTTAGCCATTTTTTAATAGCTCCTTTATTTTAAAGATTAGCTAATTATATTCAATGACCGCACTTTTGTATAGATCGCTGGATATATACTGTATGCTATAATCCCTCTATGAATGACACTATCTATACCGCGCTTGAGCGGAATTTCAACTCCCCGATCCGCGATGTACTCTGGGGACACATATACCTCAGCTCGACGTTTGAGGCGCTCAGTTCATCGGCTGGCTTCATGCGTCTGCACCGGATTCTCCAGCTTGGGCCGACTCATATCGTATATCCCGGCGCGACCCATACCCGTGCGGCTCATTCCATCGGTGTCTATCATCTTGCGCGGAGACTGCTTATACACCTTGCTGGACGCGGCGCTGACTCATGGCTGAGTGCTGAAGGCGCACGTTCCTTTCTCTGCGCAGCCCTGCTTCATGACCTGGGACACTTTCCCTATACCCATTCCCTTAAAGAGCTGCCCCTTGCCTCCCACGAGGAACTTACTGGCAAGCTCATCCTCACCGAGCCAATGAAAAGTCTGGTTGGGGATACTGGCGCTGACCCGTACATGAGCGCGGCTATCATTGATACCAGCTTACCTACATTCGGCAATCAGGAACTGTGTTTTTACCGGAAGCTGCTTTCGGGGGTGCTTGACCCGGATAAACTTGATTATCTAAACCGTGACGCCCGTTACTGCGGGGTTCCCTATGGAGCGCAGGATGTTGATTTCATCCTTTCGCGTCTGTGGCCTGATCCGGAACAAGGTCTACTCATTGATACGCGGGCGGTGCCGAGTGTGGAATCTGTTCTGTTTTCAAAATATCTCATGTACCGTGCGGTCTACTGGCATCCGGCAGTGCGTTCCGCTACGGCCATGATGAAGAAAGCGCTTGCTGGCGCACTCAAAAACCAGCACATAGCGAGGGAAGAGCTTTATAACCTGGATGATCAGGGACTGTTTACCCTGCTTGCCGAGCGTACGCAAGGCCGCGACGTGTCGCTATTCTCGCTGGGGGCCAAAGTGAGGGATGGACGCCTCTATGTTGTTGTCGCTGAATTTCTGTATAACGAAGAACAGCATAAGGAGCTTACTGATATAGATAAACGTTACGATTTTGAGCAAGAACTGGCAGCACAACTGCATATTCGTCCTGATGAACTCATCATTGATGTGCCGGAACCGATTAGCTTTGAAACCGGCCTTACCATACACGAAGACAAGGGACATGTCATCATCGGTGTTTTCACCGCCGAAACCATTGACGCATTCAGAAAAGCCTTGCGTGTTGTCCGCGTGTTTGTGGACCCGGCTCAGGAAAAGGCCATTGGTTCAAGGTCAGACGACATATTTAATGTGTTACGGAGCAGAGATTCTCGAAGCGCGGAGTGATTCCCTTTCTAAGCGATTCTCGTTATATTTTTGATAAATCTTTCTAATTACGGAGAAATAGAATGCCTACTTATGAATACGAGTGCAAAGTGTGTAGTCATACCTTTGACGTCTTTCAGAACATGAGCGATACGCCTTTGAAAACCTGTCCAAAGTGCGGAAAAGAATTGCGCCGCCTCATCAATGGTGGAAGTGGTATCATCTTTAAAGGTTCTGGTTTCTATGTTACTGATAAGAGTGGCAAAAACACGAGTGTACCCGCGAAACCAAAACATGCCGATGATAAACCAGCAGCTACCGAAAGTAGCGCTCCCAATGTTCCTAAGAGCGATACGGCTGAAAAAGTTGCGGGCTAAAAGCCGGTGAGTTTGTTTCACAAAGCGTCCAAACAAAAACCAAAGTTTTATTGTGATAATTGTGGAACCGAGGTCGAGCAGAGTGCAACTGAGTGTCCCACGTGCGGCAGAAGCTTTACCTCGGTTCGCTGTCCAGTCTGTAATTTTGTGGGTGAGGTCGGCGTTTTTGACAACGGCTGTCCTGTCTGCGGCTATTCCGCGCCAAAAACATCAGCGCAGCCCAGACATATAGAGCGTATACCGAATAGCTCCCAGCCCACAGACGCTCTGCCTCTGTGGGTCTACCTTGTTAGTGGTGCGGCTTTTGCCGGGGCGCTGGTAGTTTTGTTACGCATGATCGTGCAATAATCAGCGATAGCGACGCTTAAACGCCTTGACCCGCGCTGAGGCAACCACGCTGAGGGGGGATTTATCTCCCCGCGCAAGGTATTGATAGCCCAAGCCCGCGATCATGGCCCCGTTATCTCCGCAGAGATTCATGGGCGGAAAGATACAGCGGAGTTCCCCATGCTCAGCAAGGCGGAAACGCAGGTACGAGTTAGCTGCCACTCCGCCACCCGCGACTATGCTTGTCAGGCCTGTGTCTTCAACAGCCCGGAAAAGGGCGCGCAACAGGATTTCTACAGCGGTCTTCTGAAACGAGGCGGCGATGTTCGCGGTCTCGGTGTCAGAGGCTGCACTATCACCCTTCCGGCGAAACTGTTCCAGTTGGTTTATGACAGCGGTCTTCAGTCCTGAATACGACACATCGTAACGATGTTCGCCCTTGTGCAGACTGGGCAGGGGAAATTCAAAAGCAGAGTCATCGCCATTTTGGGCCAGTTTGTCAATGATCGCCCCACCCGGATAGCCAAACCCGTAGTGCTTTGACACCTTGTCAAAGGCTTCGCCCACCGCATCATCAATGGAAGTTCCTAATACAGTAACCATATCAAACGCATCAACGCGGCAGATAATAGTGTGGCCGCCGGAAACAAGCAGGCCGAGAAAGGGATAGTTTAGGTCCGTGTCCGCTAGTCGCGAGGCGTAGAGGTGGGCAAGCATGTGGTCAACAGCAATGAAAGGTATCTGCCGTGACCAGGCAAATGCTTTGGCAAAATTGAGACCCACGAGCAGGGAACCGAGTAGCCCTGGCTGTGCTGTCGCGGCAACGCCTTCGATTTCAGTCGGACCTAGGTTCGCCGTATTCAGGGCTTCTTCTACAACCGAGTATATCCATTCGGTGTGTATACGGCTCGCTATTTCAGGAACCACGCCATTGTAACGCGTATGAAATGGAATCTGGGTTGCCACAACATTGGACAAAATCCTCTTACCATCCTCGACTATCGCAGCAGCACATTCATCGCAGGACGATTCAATACCAAGAATTTTCATAGAATTACCTCACGGTAACGCGCAAGTTTGACATTGTTGACAGGACATAGCCATCCGCAATGAGACCCGGATAAAGTTCGCCTAAAGTCGCGGCCAGTTCCGGTGACCATGTATGACCGATCATCACAGCCTTACCTTGCAAGTTTGCCTTTCGCAGCCCCTCCTTTGCATACTCAATCATGGACGCTTTATCCTGAATGTTGTCCAGAAACACGTCGCGCTCACCAATAGGCATATTGATTCTCTGCGCGACTATAGGAACGACCGTATCTGCGGTGGTTCTTGAGTCAAGAAAAAGGATGCCGCGCTCACGGCAAATTGTCAGAATCGTTTCCATAGCTTCCTCATTCATGGTTATCTTCGAGCCTTGATGGTTATTCATGCCTGCCACTGGCCCGATTTCATCAAGGTTATGCTCCACAATCTCGCGGATTTCAGCGGCGCTCATACCCGTGTATAATGCGCCCGGCCCAGGGTTTTCACCGCCGATTGCCTCCATTGGCTGGTGCAAAAACACCTCCTTCCCCGCCGCTCGTATACGCCGTGCCGCCTCGGCGGACTCAGGAAGTCCGGGCAGTACTGCGAT
>JAIRYV010000091.1 GCA_031267685.1 Treponema sp. | reverse complement strand
TGAGTAATATCGTATGATATTACATTATATACGAAACGTTTTGCCTTATTTCTTGTTCCAACATTTGAGATGATGAGCATACATATTAAATAGCCAATATACCTACAATCAAAAATGATGACTTTAAATATGAATGCCAGTACAAGATATAGAATCATTGTAACTATCGTCGCGAAATAAATATCGCGGCAGAGGAGAAAATCTCTATTTGACACTTTTATCATCATGTTATCTCTATGTTTATTATATATTTTATACCATTCAGAATTTTCATACATATATCGCTCCTTCTTGTTTTCTGGTAAGTTATTATACACGGATTTATATATCTCCTTGGCTTGCTCCCAAGTAAAACGCTTATCCGTGTTTTTTTCTTTGATTTTAGAAAAGATTGTCTCTCCTGGTACACGACGCGAAATTGATTTTTGCTTTAATTCAGAAGGAAACAGACTATCAGCCAAGAATGTAAAAACAAAGATTACTCCTGAGATGAAAACCATTTCTAAAACGTTGATAATTATATTAAAAGCATTGATTGTTGAAACATCCGCTTGAAATTGAAAATTGCCAAGCAGCAAGAGTAAAATTAATATATTAGCCATAGTATAATACCGAAGCTCTTTTTCCCTATAATCTTTTAGGTTTTCCATATATTCCTCATTCAATCACACCACCTGGCCTTTACCGTGAGGGACGCGCCGCGATAGCAGTGAAAGCCCGCCGGTTAAGGCGGCAGAGAACCGCACAATTCCCCGGTAACGTTCCAATGCGCTCCCCCTTCCCGCTTTCTTACTATTCACCATAGATTCCTTATACCATCAAATCCTTATGCTTATTATATCCCACCGCAGATGTTTTTTCAATAGCTAATCTCAAAGCCCCACCAATTCCCCTCCGAACAGAATTAATTCCTCTCAAAGCCCCAATAGTCCCGCTCAAAGTCGGAT
Organism: Treponema sp.; assembly: GCA_031267685.1. Lineage (GTDB taxonomy): Bacteria > Spirochaetota > Spirochaetia > Treponematales > Breznakiellaceae > JAIRMT01. Next base: position 18,186 of record JAIRYV010000091.1, on the reverse strand, counting down.
TGTCGGGGCTTGGGGATGAATGGGGTTAGCTCGAAGCGGAATTGTCCGGTTTTGAGGCGGGTTTCGGTCTGCCGGTTTGGGGGAAGCGGGTTTTTAGTTCCTCGTAGACGGCCTTCGCGCCGGGGATGTCCTGCGCCGCCGCCATCTTGACCGAGTTGTAAAACACCAAAGCCGCTTGATACGTCTCGCTTCCCGCGGTCATTTCGGTGTCGTCAATGGCTTCTTCCAACTGCCGCACCGAGTTGAGCAGGGTCCACAGTCCGTGGGCGTCGGCAAAATCCACGCCGAATGCGTCAAGATCGAGGTACGGCGGAACCAGACCGGGATTTTGCCGGGCAAAGTCGTAGGCTTTCTCGACAAAACCGATGGTCTTCTCGCCCATTTTGGGTAGCTCGCGCCGTTCCACCGGGGTAAGGGCGAGGGCATACGGGGCAAGCAGGGCTTTTGCCTCGTCAATCTTGGTCTGCACCTGGGCCAAAACCGCCGAGGGTATGGCCTGTGCGTGCTTGTTGTCTTTCATTTGGAACTCCTAAAAATAAAGATAATGAAACTATCGTGGACAGTCCAGTAACGGAAGGAAGCAGAAACCTTGTAGCGCAAGCTGAACAATCGCCAAGCTACAAGCCATGCTTTAGGCATGGGGTTACTGACAATTTCAGAGAGAAACTTGCCGCTTCGATTAGTAACAAAACTGCCGCTCATGGGGGCATCTTACCTCATTCTTGTGGATTTCGCAAGGTGGACTAAACGGCTTCCCCACAGCGGCTGTTGCGCGTTTCATCAGTGGTCGATGCCAGTGGCTTTGCGGAGCCGCGCTATGGTCTTGCGGGCAATGAGCCGCGCCTTTTCCGCGCCTTGGGCAAGAATCGCGTCAAGCCGCGCAGGGTCCGCGATGAAGGCGTTGAAACGCTCGCGTAGGGGCGTGAGTTCGCGGTTCACCACACGGAAGAGTTCCTCCTTGGCCTCGCCCCAACCCATGCCGCCGTTGCGGAAACGCGCCGCCAACGCTAAAAGCTCCTCCTCAGACGCGAATAGCTTGTAAAGCTGAAAAATTTGCGAACTGTCTGGGTCTTTGGGTTCCTCAACAGATTGAGAATTGGTAAGCATACGCTTGATGAGCTTGTGCAGCTCATTCTCCGACGCGAAAAGGGGGATGGCATTCCCGTAACTTTTGCTCATTTTCCTGCCATCAAGACCCGGCACTACCGCCACACTCTCCTGAACTACCGCTTGCGGCACTTTGAGACAGTCCTGCTTATAGTTGAAGTTAATGGACTGGGCTATGTCCTGCGCCATCTCAACGTGCTGAACCTGATCCTTGCCAACCGGAACTACGTCCGGGTCAAAGAGCAGGATGTCCGCTGCCATAAGTACAGGATAGGTATACAGCCCCATGTTGATACCCGCGTCCGGGTCTTCGCCCTTTTCAAGATTGGCCTGAACCGCAGCCTTGTATGCGTGGGCGCGGTTCATAAGCCCCTTGCTCGTGAACGCCATGAGCATACTTGTCAGCTCAAAAGTCTCTGGCACTGAACTTTGCCGGTAGAAGATAAGCTCATCAGGGTTCAGACCAGCGGCAAGCCAGCCTGCCGCAACTTCCCGCGTATAGCCAGCAAGCAGACTAGGGTCCTTTATCAGGTTTAAGGCGTGGTAGTCAGCGATAAAGTAACGGGCGTCGTATTCCTTTGCCAGTTCCAGCGCGGGCTTGATAGCCCCAAAATAGTTACCAATGTGGAGTATGCCGGTGGGTTTTATACCGGTCAGCGAAATTTTCTTCATGGAATCACCATAACATGGCTGGTGTAGGCGTGTCATGAGGACTCAGGCACCAGCAGCGGACTCGGCAGTCTTCTCAAGGGTTTTGCGAATACTGTCAAGCATACCATTGATGAACCGGTACGAATCATCAGTTCCATAAACCTGCGCAATACCCACCGCCTCGTTGATAACAATGGAAGGGGCAATGTCAGCCTGATACATAAGGGCATAGGTACTCATTCTGAGCAGGGCAAGGTCAACACGCTGCACCCGCGAAAAGTCCCAGTTTTGAAGATGAGACTGGATCATAGCGTCTATTGCTCTGATGTTTTCGATAGTTCCAGCAACAAGAATGCGGGAAAAATGCGCGATGTTCTCATCAAGCTGATCCTGAGTATCGTCCAGCCATGCAAAAGCAGAATCTATGCTCTTTTCACCAGCATCACTGTTACTACAGGCTTCCCAGGCGTACAACGCTTGAAAAGCCAGAATCCGACCCCTTCTGCGAATCGTCATGATCTACCACGTTATGTTGATGTTGGCTTCCATTATTTGATACGGCGGAGGATTGCCTGCGCGCAGTTCCGCCACAAGTTCATTGGAGGCTTGCGTCAGTACCCGCTGCTGTTCTTCCTGAAGCAACGTGTTACCGATGTACTGACGCACGGTTATGGATGAGCCAAGTTGGGCAATATCGTCTAAGTCAAGGGCCTTCATGTCATAGGTTTCAGTTACCTTGATAATCTGATAGCCGCCGTTCCCTTCAATGAGCTTGGACACTTCGCCCTGTTTCAGGCTAAACGCGGTGTTAATGAAGTCAGTACCAACAAGTTGCTGGGCTTGACTGTTCCGAGGCAGATAGCCGGCATCTCCAGCCTGATAACCCGAATTGGGCGCCTGCGATTTCTGCACTGCCTCGTCAAACCTTGACGGGTTGGAACCAATGTCCGCGACAAGACGCTCGGCAAGCCTGCGGGAAGCGGTCCGGTCAGTACCATAGGGAATCTGAATCATGGAGAAACGCACGGTTTCAGGCCGAACAAACTGGGTCTTGTTCAGGTTATAGATGTTGCTGATCTCAGCGTTAGTCGGCGTCTTTATAGAACTGATGAGTGCCTGCTTCTTGGTCATGAGGTATTGCTGGGTAACCATCTGTTTGCGCAACTGCTCACGAAACGCCGTAAGCTCAAGGCCGGTTTCAGACCTGATCGCCTCGGCAAATTCTGCATCAGTGGGCTGGCGGCCTACCTGCTGGGCCATCTGCGCACGAAGCTGCTGTACCTGCTGGTTAAGCTGATTATCCGTTATGGCGATTCCATCCCTGGCCGCAGCTTGAAGCGCAAGTCGCTCATTGATCATCATGTCCAGCACCTGCCGTTTGTCGCTGGCACTGAGTGAACGGCACGCTGTTAGTACCTCTGCCTCAGTGGGCTGCCGCCCGTACTGCTGATAGAAACTGGTTCGTACGGTCTGCTCGACTTCAGTGCGGAACTGCTTAACATTGATTGGCTCGCTTCTGGTGAGCCGTACAATGGCCGCAGGCTGTAGATCAAGCTGGGCAAACACTGTTGTCGCCAGAACCACGCTTAAAAAAGCACCGCATAGAATCTTTCTCTTCATTTTCTTTCTCCTTTTTACTCAAGCACGGCGCGGATACGTCGCACACCGGCGGAAGACGACTGCTCCTTCTGTATCTTGAACACGCCGAGAGTTCCAGTACGTTCCACATGAGGGCCGCCACACACTTCTTTGGAGAAGTCTCCAATAGTATACACCTTGACCTGCGACTCATACTTCTCCCCAAACAGGGCAATTGCCCCAGAACCCTTCGCCTCTTCAAGGCTCATCACGTTCATTGTAACCGGCAGGTCCCGTTTAATCTGCTCGTTGACGATGGCCTCAACCCGCGCCAGCTCCTCTTTGCTTATGGGAGCATCGTGGGAAAAGTCAAAGCGCATTCGCTCAGCGGTGATGTTGGAGCCTTTCTGCGCCACATGGTCTCCCAGCACTGTGCGAAGCGCTTGGTGCATAAGATGAGTGGCCGTGTGATACTTTACAGACATATCCCCTTGATCAGCTAAACCGCCCTTGAAACGTTGCTCGCTTCCAGCACGGGACAGGTCCTGATGTTTCTTGAATGCATCGTCGAATTCAGCGCGATTCACCGTCATGCCCTGTTCAACGGCAAGTTCCTCAGTCAGCTCAATGGGAAAGCCGTAGGTGTCATAGAGCTTAAACGCCAGCCTTCCCGACATAAGCCGACGCGGGTCTTTGAGCAGATTCGGCAAGAGCTTCTCAAATTCGCGCTCGCCCTTGAGGAGAGTTTCAAGAAATTTCGCCTCTTCCTTATCGAACTCTTCTATAATGAAGGCTTTGTTCTGGGCAAGTTCCGGGTATGGACCCGACAGCTGTTCAATGATGACCCGCGCTATGGGCGAGAGCATGATGCCCTCAATGCCAAGCTTGCGCCCATGACGCACAGCGCGGCGAATGAGCCGGCGCAGCACATAGCCCGCACCTACATTCGATGGACTGACTCCTCTGGGATCGCCAAGGATGAATGTCGCAGCACGAGTGTGATCTGCAATGATGCGCGTGGACTTGTCTTTCTCCTCGTCCGTGCCATAGATATGGGACGACGCCTTTTCAACAGCCGCAATGATGGGTGCAAAAATCTCAGTGTCATACACCGACTTTTTACCATTGAGAATCGTGATTGTTCTCTCAATACCCATGCCTGTATCCACACAGGTGCGAGTAAGCGGCTCATACACGCCGTCAGCACTCTTGTTGTACTGCATAAATACGTCATTCCAGATTTCAAGCCACTTCCCACAGGCACAACCCGGAGCGCAATCAGGCCCGCAAGGCTCCTTCCCTATGTCGATAAACATCTCTGAGTCAGGTCCACAGGGGCCAGTGGCGCCAGCAGGTCCCCACCAGTTGTCAGAACGAGGCCGATAACTAATGCGTTCCTCTGGAATGCCAAGGGATTTCCAGACAGCAGCTGATTCCTCATCACGAGGCACAATGTCGTCTCCCTCAAACACGGTAACCCCAAGGTGTTCACGGGGGATATTGAGGTATTGAGGAGAAGTGAGGAACTCAAAACTCATCCTTATGGCCTTTTCTTTAAAATAATCGCCGAGTGACCAGTTCCCCAGCATCTCAAAGAAGGTTAGGTGGCTTGGATCCCCCACCGAATCAATGTCGCCGGTGCGGATACACTTCTGATAATTAGTAAGCCGCTTCCCCGCCGGATGTTCCTGCCCCAGAATGTAAGGCACAAGCGGGTGCATACCCGCTGTGGTAAACAGCACAGTCGGATCGTTATCTGGCAGCAGAGACTTACCCTGAATCTGGGCATGATTCCTTGATACAAAAAATTCAATGTACTTAGAGCGAAGTTCGTGAGCGTTCATAGAAAAAATACTAGGTGAGCATGCAGATCACGTCAAGACGGCAATAACAGACATGAAGCGCTTCCTAGGGCGCCGCACTTGATTGCCCCACAGAAATTTTTCAGGTACTATCAAAACATGGAGGCAGAATATGCATAATGTGCTTAAAGCATTAGGTAACATCGGAATCGTGCCGGTCATTAAGATCGATGACGCAGCAAAAGCAATTCCATTGGCAAAAGCGCTTATTGTGGGTGGGATTCCCTGCGCTGAGGTAACATTCAGGACTCAGGCGGGGGAAGAAGCCATCCGCCTGATAAACAAGGAGGCTCCAAACATACTGCTTGGAGCTGGCACGGTGTTGAGCGTAGAGCAGGTTGACCGCGCCATTAGCGCGGGCGCAAAGTTCATCGTCAGCCCGGGCTTTAATCCAAAGGTAGTGTCGTACTGTATCAAGAAGGGAATTCCCGTTATCCCGGGCTGTTCTAACCCATCCGACGTGGAGCGGGCGCTGGAACTGGAGCTTGAGGTGGTAAAGTTCTTCCCAGCCGAGCAAGCTGGGGGCCTTGACTACATCAAAGCCATTGCCGCGCCCTATCCAAAGCTCAAGTTCATGCCTACAGGCGGAATCAACGCGCTAAACATCGCAAAATACATCGCCTATGAGAAGATTCTGGCGTGCGGCGGCTCGTGGATGGTCAGCGCTGAACTCATCAACACGGGCGATGTTGATCGAATCATGGCGTCGTGCCGCGATGCCATGCTGACTATGCTGGGCTTGTCAGTGGTTCATCTCGGGGTCAACACTAGTAATGCTGACGAGGCGGCTAAGGTGGCGTGGCTGTTCAATACGCTCTTTGGCTTCACCACCAAAAACGGCATCAGTTCGATCTTTGCCTCCGACAGCATTGAGATTATGAAATCCCCCGGCTTGGGTAAACATGGACACATCGGCATTAGCACTAATACACTCCCCCGCGCCATTGCCTACTTTGAACGAGTGGGCGCTGTCTTTGACTCATCAAGCGCCAAGAACGACGCTACAGGAAAGATGACGGCTATATACTTTAAGGATGAAATTGCGGGTTTTGCGGTTCATCTAGTGCAGAAAAAAATAAGAGGATAACAATATGAATAAGATCATCACTTTTGGAGAAATCATGCTCCGTCTCGCGCCTCCGGGCTATCATCGCTTTACGCAAGCTACAGCGTTTCAAGCCACATTCGGCGGTGGCGAGGCGAATGTCGCGATAGCGCTCGCTAACTTCGGTATGGATGCGACTTTTGTTACCAAGCTCCCCAAGCATGAGATTGGTCAGGCAGCGGTGAATACCTTACGGCAGTTCGGGGTGGACACATCCAAGATTGTCCGGGGTGGAGAGCGCATCGGCGTTTATTATCTTGAGAAAGGCGCGTCTCAGCGGCCTTCAAAAGTGATCTACGACCGTGCTGGTTCCGCTATTGCCACAGCAACAGTGGCTGATTTTGACTGGAACGCACTCTTTGACAGCGTGTCATGGTTTCACTTCACTGGTATAACTCCGGCGCTGGGTGAAAACGTGGCGGCAATCTGTTTGGATGCGCTCAAAGCCGCTAAAGCAAAGGGGATCACTGTTTCTTGCGACCTCAATTACCGTAAGAATCTCTGGTCACGGGAAAGAGCCGGTGAAGTCATGGGCAATTTGGTTAAGTACGTTGACCTCTGTATTGCCAATGAGGAAGATGCCGCTGATGTATTTGGCATACACGCGCAGAATTCCGATGTAAGTTCCGGCACGATCAACCGTGAGGGCTACAAAGAAGTCGCCACGGCTCTTGTTGAGCGCTTTGGTTTCAAGCAAGTTGCCATTACCCTGCGTGAATCCATCTCAGCCAACGATAACAACTGGGCTGCCATGCTCTTTGACGGTAAAGACTTCTTCTTTTCAAAGAAATACGCTGTCCGCATCGTAGACCGTGTTGGCGGTGGCGACAGTTTCGGTGCGGGGCTTATCTATGGCACGCTTAATGGCCTGTCCTCGGCGGACACACTTGAGTTCGCGGTTGCGGCAAGCTGTCTTAAACATTCAATTGAAGGTGATTTTAACCTGGTATCGGTCGAAGAAGTAAAAAAACTCGCCGGCGGCGACGCCTCTGGCCGGGTACAGCGATAGTTACAGTCGGTTATAGAACGTTCTCGGTCGACCATGAAACGTGTACACACGATTCTGCTTGTGCTTGGGTGTTGCGGCGTTTGTGGTGGAAACTGTGTCAAAACGCTCTTGTTAAGGGGATGTTAATAGGAGGAACGCTATTGCATGGAGCGTGATGCGTCTTTGCTTCGCGTTGCTCCATGCAACATGGTGGAACTCATTGCTCTGTTTGTATCAATTCCCGCGTTCCTGGAGTTCCAGCTTTTTCTGCTCTATGCATTCTTTTGCAGCGTTAATCTCCTTGAGGGTTTCCTTGATTTTCGGGCTGTCAATAGTAATGACCTCCACCTTTTCCTCAACAAGGCTAAGGTAGGTTTCCGCGCCGAGACGGTCTGTCAACTTCTTGACCTGTCCCTCAAGCTGTTTAATGTCGAGCATCAAAACCCCGCGTTCTCCCAGGTCCTGCGCCTTTGCGCCAGCCTTGTTCATAAACTGTTTGCTCTTGCCGCCCAGGTCTGAGGCTGCTTCACCAGCCTTGGACGCCATCTCTTTTAATACATCAGAAAGAGCCATAATAACCTCCTCTGGGGTTATACACCGTATCAAGTGCTACATAACCCACCTGTTTGTTCTATATAGGTAAGATACTTCAAATACGCTCCTTTGACAAGTTTTCACGCAAAGGCTTGTGTTCCGTAATTGCTATTTATCCGCGTGTTCTTTATGATAGGGCTATGGAATGGTTACAGCGCCTTGTCGCGCTTTATGATGATTTTCTTGTTCCGATTTTCGACGTGGTGATTCTGGCGTTTCTGCTCTATAAGGCGTATGAGCTTCTTGTAAAGACTCAGGCGGTTCAGATAGTAAAGGGGGCGGGTTTTCTCGCGTTGGTGTATGTGGTTGCGGAACTATTCAGGCTGAGTACCCTGCGCTGGGTATTGAATGCGCTCGCGCCCGGTCTTGTTGTTGCTGTAGCGGTTATCTTTCAACCGGAACTCCGTAAGCTGATGATCCGGCTGGGGCAGACTGAGCTGTTTAAACCTGACAGTAAGCCGAAGCTGGTCCACCTTGAAGCGGTGATTGCCGCGGCGCAACGTCTGGCTGAGGAGCGGCGGGGAATGCTTATCGTGTTTCCCCGTAAGGTGAATCTGCGCAACATCATCGAGACCGGAGTAAAAGTAAACGCGGATATAAGTTCCGCGCTTATCATTGCCGTATTTGAGTTTGATGGGCCGCTCCATGACGGAGCTATGGTGATACAGTATGGACGAATTGCGGCAGCAGGCTGTTTTCTGCCCTTGTCCGAACAACAAGACATAAAGAAGAGTTTTGGCACCCGTCATCGGGCGTCTCTGGGTATGTCTGAGCAGTCTGACGCGGTGGTACTCGTGGTATCTGAGGAAACGGGCGCTATCAGCATTGCCTTTGACGGTAAGCTCTACTATGACCTTATGCCGGAGGAGCTTACGCGGAAACTGATGAATCTCATTGAGCGCGGGAATCTGGGCGAAACTGAAAAATCGTCTGAGGAACACCCTGTTGCGTCTGGAGTAAGCATTGTTTAAGTTTTTTCAGAAGTACCATGTAGTCATTTCTCGAATGAAGACTCGCTTTACGAGTTCTCTTATTCAAAACTGGCTGATCAAGATGATATGTGTGGCCATTGCCCTGATCCTCTTTGTGTTTCACCGGACGAATTCGCTTGAGGAGCGGCTTTTTTCCGTGCCTTTGATCATCGAGACAGATGATATCATGACCCCGGCAAGTGTTTATACAGGGGTGGTACACATCACGTTGCGAGGTGAGCCATCTAACATTCGCGGTGTGCTGGCGGAAGACATTGAGGCGTACATTGATCTCACCGACAAGGGCAAAGGCGTGCATCGTGTACCGGTGCAGACGCGCAAAAAGGGCGCTGCTGCCAGCATTGAGCCGATGGAAATTAACGTGGAACCGATGGAAATAGCCCTGTCGCTGGATTTCAAGATCAGCAAGCACGTCCAGCTTAAGGCGAACATACAGGGACTTGCTCAACAGGGGTATGAACTGGTTTCCTATAGCCTCAGTCCTAACGAGGCGATTATTGAGGGATCGCTTGATGTACTCAGCAGAATTGAGTTACTTTCCACAGATGCGATTGCGCTTGACGGGCGTAGCGGTGATTTTTCTATCATGGTGAACATTATCAATAATGATCCACTTGTGAGGATACGGGGAACCGGCATGACTGAGTTTCAAGGCTCAATTCAGGAGATCATTCATAGGGCGAACTTGGATGAAGTACCGATTAGCATCACTGGGTTGAGCCGACTGTTCAGCGCAACCTTGGGGACTGCACGGGGAAGCGTAAGTATCGAGGGAACTCAGCTCAGTATGCAAGATTACCAGCCAGAGGCTTCGTTTCTTTTCGTGGACTGTTCTTCTATAGAAGAGGCTGGTATCTACACCTTGCCAGTATCGGTGAACCTTCCTGTTGGGATGCGGCTTGTGCGGCGGGACCCGGAGATGATTATCGTGCGCGTTACTACGCGATGATTGTCGGTCTTGAGGTAGCTCTACCCCATTGTCCGCTTCAGTGTCATCCCATGTGTTGTGCGTACCTATTGACGACAAGAGCAGTGCGTCATAGAATTTGCGTATGAGTGTGTATAAGCCCCTGCGGGTGGCGCTGTTTGTCTATGAGCTGTTCAGGCTATTAATACTGTTGGGAGTCTTTGTCGTGGTTCCTATGGTTTCTCAACCGTTTGAGACATTTCCTTTTCTTTTGTATATCGTGCCGAATGCGCTATTCCCCCTTATGGCTTTTTTCCTTTTGCTCGATTTCTTCTATTATATTCCGTATCTTTCACTCTACATGGCTGGGAAGACCATTGCTGTGGCGTCGTTCATTGGGTGGTGTGTAACAAGTGCGCCCATGGTTGATGCGATCATTACAGGCGCGTCGCTTTTCATTGCGCTGTTCGACGTGCTTTCTATACTGGGAGGACGCATGATTCAAAAAAAGTACAAACAAGTTGTGACTATAGGCACAAGCTCTGCCGATGAATACGTTGAACGGGGAGGTTTATGATGCGGATCATTCCGGTGGCAAGTGGTAAAGGCGGGGTTGGCAAGTCTCTGGTCTCGGCTAATCTGGGGGTTGCCTTAGCGCAAGCAGGGCAAAGGGTGGTACTTGCTGATTTAGACCTGGGCGCCTCGAACCTGCATCTTGTGCTGGGTCATCAATCGCCAAAAGCTGGTCTTGGAACGTTTTTGAACGATACTAAGATTGATTTTTCTGAAGCGCTTATTGAGACTGACTTGCCCAATCTCCGTTTCATTCCGGGAGATACAGAAGTGCCGGGCATGGCGAACATTAAGGTGAGTCAGCGGCGCTCTCTGGTCAAACAATTACTATCTCTCAAGGGCAGCACGGACATTCTTATCCTTGATCTGGGCGCGGGAACCCATCAGTTTATTCTTGACTTCTTTCTTCTTTCTGGGCAGGGCATTATCGTAACGTCGCCAGCGGTTACGGCGGTACTGAACGCCTATGTGTTTCTCAAGAACGCGGTATTCCGCCTGATGTACACGGTGTTTGTCAAAGGAACGCCCGCGTTCAACTATGTTGAGCGGGTGAGGAAAGAGGGATCGGGTCCGCGGCGGCTCTATATCCCCAAAGTGCTTCCTGAAATAAAGAACATAGATCCTCAAGCCTACGAAAAGTTCACCTTGCGGCTTCGTCAGCTGCACCCTCGGCTCATCACGAACATGATGGACAATCCTAAAGACGCTGATGTGGCCATAAAGATACGGCGTTCTTGCGAGGAGTACCTGAACCTGAAGCTTGAACATCTCGGAGTGATATACCGCGATTCCATGCAGGACACGAGCTTGGCGGCGCGTCTGCCGATCACGCTTTACAAGCCGCAGTCGATTCTTTCCCAGGCGATATACCGAATTGCGGATAAGATACTGGAGACGCCGCCGGACGAGTTCCTTGATGATAAGGCTCTTGAGGTGAGTTTTCAGGAAGCGGGTATAGAGGCAGCGCAGGACTTTGAAAGCAAGATGGAATATGTAGAAGACCTTTTGCACTCAGGTGCGTTCTCGACCGGGGACCTAATTGAAACGATCAAAACGCAGCAACTTGAAATCAACAAGCTGAAAAAGGAAAACAATTTTTTTAAGATGAAGTTATCCAAAGCCATGCAACAAGGCTTTAAACCATAGGGAGAAGATTACAAAATGGTATTAACGATTCAGTTTCCATCTTGGCTATCTCCGGAGCTTATTCCGGGGTTTCCTATACGCTGGTATGGAGTGATGTATATTGTGGCCTTCGGTATTGCGTTCTTTCTCTACCGGAAGCAGATTCGAGAACGGCGTTTTCCCATGAACGATGATCAACTTGCACAGCTTTTCTGGTGGGGCTGCCTGTCCCTGATACTCGGCGCCCGTATCTTTGCTACGATTGTGTATGAAACCAGCGATGTGTATCGCAGGCAGCCTTGGCTGGTGTTCTGGCCATTTAGGAATGGTCAGTTTGTTGGAGTTCAGGGTATGAGCTATCACGGAGGCGTGATTGGCGGGCTTGCAGCGATTATTATCTACTCAAGGGTACGCCGCTTTGATCACCGTGAGATCGGGGATATGTTTGCTGCGAGCATTCCGCTGGGCTATACCTTTGGTCGTCTGGGAAACTTTACCAATGGCGAGCTTTGGGGCAGGGTATACACTGGGCCTTGGGGTATGCTGTTTCCCAGTGCGGAACCTTTGCCAGTGTCAGAGTCATGGGTGCAAGAAGCGGCACGACAGGCTGGTATCGCCATTCAGAATGGCGCTATGCTGGTAAACCTGCCCCGCCATCCGTCGCAACTCTATGAGGCGTTGTTCGAGGGCGTGATCCTGTGGGCTGTCATCTGGTTTTTCCGTAATCGCAAACCCTTCAAGGGGTTTTTAATCGGCCTCTATGTGGTGGGTTATGGCCTGTGCCGCTTTGTTATTGAGTACTTTCGGGAACCTGACGCGGAACTGGGCTATCGTATCCAACTGGTGGAAACGAATCTCCCTACGGCTTATGTACATCCCTTGCTCTCTTTTTCCACAGGGCAAGTTTTTTCTCTGATTATGATTATAGCTGGGCTGGTGTGGCTTTTGATTGCGGCACGTCTGCCGAACCGTCAGCCAGTGCTGGTGTATCTGGATTCAGCGCACGTGCCAGTTGCCGCGCAAAACGTGGCGCGGAAACCGTCTCGCAGCAGGCGTCGCCGCCGGAAACCGCGGTAAGGATCACCATGTCGATTCTCTTGCTTTGTGGCCCGAAGCATGTGGGAAAAACCAGCGTGGCTTATATACTGAGCGCGTTATGCAACTGGGAGGTTATTGATCTGGACGAGCTTGTTACGAGCCAAACCGGTAAAAGTCCTCGTGTACTGTATCAGGAAGGGCTAGCCCTGTTCAGGAAAGCCGAGTACAAGGCTCTTGCCAGCAGTCTCGTGGGGCAAAGGTCTGCCCTGTGCATCGTTGCCGCTGGGGGCGGTCTCATCGACAATGAGGCTGCCATACGCCTTGTGGATTCGGACAATGTGATCGTGGTATACTTTGCTGTTTCAGCAGACACCGCGTGGGAGCGTATTCGTGCTGAAAAGAGCCTTCCGCCATTTCTTAATACTGAAACGCCAGAAGCAACCCATCGCGCCTTGCATGAGCGCCGTGCCGCAGCGTATCACGACTTAGTTCAGCGTAAACATGGCTGGGTAATTCAGGCTGAAGACAAGAGTTCGTATACGATAGCAAAGGAGATAGCCAGTATTATGAAGAGCATAAACCATGAGTAAACAGTTTAACCGCACACTCGCTATTGTGTTGTTTTCCGGGCTTGTCCTGCTTGTCGCGGGGCTTGCGATCAGGCTGATTCACTCAACAAACGATGATCTGCCAATAGGCTCAATGAGCGAGGCAAGGGCAACGCTAATATCGTCAAAAAGGTCAAAAGTAAAGCTGGTGTTCAGCCAATGGTGGCAGAATGAACTTGAGGCGAATACTCTTCAAACCTTAATTACTGATTTCGAGAGGGAGTATCCAAACATCAGCGTCAGCCTTGATACCCATTCCTATACTGAGATCGAGGGCGCAGCCCTCACGTCAACGCCCCTTGTTGCGGACATCATCGGTATAGACCCTCAGTGGTTTTATGAATTACTGAGGTATAATCAACTGGAGTCGCTGGGCGCTTACCGGGAAGCTCAGGCGACAAGCGAAACCGAGATGTTCTCCCTCACTGATACGGATCATCAATACGACGACTGGGGCGTTCCGCTTGTCTCGTTCATGGCGCCTCTTTTTTATAATATCAATGTGCTACGGTCCGCTGGGTTTGACCGCCCTCCAAAAACATGGACTGAGATTCTGTCCTATGCCAAAGCCGTTAGCAAACCAGCTGAAAGTAGGTTTGGCCTTGCCTTTGCCCTGAGTCCTGATTACCCACAGGGTATCACGCTGGATATCTATTCATGGATATGGGCGAGTGGCGGCGCGATCTTGCGGGATGGCAGGCCCAATTTCACGGACATGACCGTGGTTGATAGCCTGAACTTTCTGAATAGCTTGCGGAAAAACAACCTTCTTTCGCCGGATAGTTTTTCTAAAACCAGACAACAAAAACTAGATGAATTCGCATCTGGCAGAATCGGCCTGATGATCGCGTCCACGCAGGACATTGAGGCTTTGCGCCAGCGTATAGGGGAAGCGGGGTTTGGTATCACCACGCTCCCGGTGTCAGACACTTACGGAGGGAAATCCGTGATCGGGCTTTCGCGCTGGTACGTCTGCATTTCCAGTCATAGCCAATATAAGAGCGAAGCCTGGGCGTTTCTGTCTTTTTTGTCATCGCGGGCTACGGCGCTGGCATACGCGGCATACGCGGTTCCCGGCACCGGAACCTATCCCAGAGACAACGCGCTTTACGCCAAGGCTTACGATATATACGAAAACGCCGAAGTAACTAACGAACTCATCGGTCTTCCCAGAATGCACACGCTTGAAACCATTGTCTGGGAAGAAGTGAAGAACATGTTTGAAGGGCATCAGGACGCGCCCACTACAGCCCGGATGATCCAGACCCGCTTGGAGTCAATGGGACTATAAGCCCCCCTTGTCATGCTACAGGGAAACATAGCCATCGCTAATGACCCAGGAGCGCTTTGTAAGCCTTGATAAAAAGACCTCGTCGTGGCTCACCAGAAGCAAAGCACAAACAGCTTCGGTTAACATGGCCTCCAAGAGTTGTATGGATTTCAAGTCAAGGTGATTGGTGGGTTCATCCATGATGATGAGCGCCGGATTCTGGAACACGCCATGCGCCACAAGCAGCTTGCGCATTTCGCCGGGGCTGGGAGCGCCTCTGCCAGATGACGTGGCCTGAAGCAGGCCACGCGGGTCAGAACCGAGTCTGGAGAAGCGCGACAAAATCTCGCCCCGTCTCTTTTCGTCAATACGCATAAGTTCTGCAAACAAGGCGTTGCTTTCCTCCACACTCACTTCCTGCGGAACGTAGAGCAGCGAAACCCGCTTCGGTATATTAGCCAGAATATGTCGAATCAGCGTAGACTTGCCTGCTCCATTTGAACCAATGAGAGCAACACGGTCAAGCGGGGCAATCGTCAGCTCAGGAAACGCGAGCCGGCGTTCCCCACCCAGAGGAATTTCACCCGCCTCAAGAAAGAAAAGCCGGTCCGCTTTGGAGGTTGTGGCGTGGAGAGTGAGTCCGGTCGGACGCTCTGGACGAAAACGCGCTTCATCCAGCGCCTCATCAGCCTTTTCAAGCCGGTTTTCCATGCGCTTATACAGGTCAGCGCCTATATTATCCTTGCCGGACAGAATAGCGAGGCGTATCTTACCTCGCGTGTCATGGTCTTTGGGATCAACACGACTCTGAGACAGGCGATTGCGGCTGCCCTCGACCGTCCGCCGCCGCTTGTCAGCTTCCGCAGCAAGCCGCTTGCGCTCGGTGTACAAGTTCTTACGCTCACGCTGCTTACTAAGTTGTTCCCGCGCATCCTCGTCAAGTCCAGCTGAAACGCCACCAGGCCGCAGAACCGAGTTACCAGCCTCCAGAAAAAGGCAATTCTCGCAGAGCCGGTCAAGAAGCGCCCGGTCATGGCTCACCAGCAGACCAATTCCGTCATAGGCACCAAGCGCCTCGCCCACCAGCGCCTGCGCCTCGTGGTCAAGATGGTTTGTCGGCTCATCAAGCGCCAGCATACGCGGCTTATGGAAGAGCGCCACAGCAAGCTGTAAACGCTTGCGCTCGCCATGGCTCAGGCTGTCCCAGCGCTCAGGCCAATCCCACTCAATGCGGAGCATAGCCATGAGCTGCCCAGCCTCGTTATCCCCGGAAAAGAAAAAATCATCAACAGCAGCCCTGAACCGCTCATCTTCCCAAAGCTGGCCTGTTCTCTGGGGACAGTAGAGCTGGCTTTCAGGCCGCTGTATCACGCCATTGATAGGCTTGAGCAGGCCAGTCGCGAGCAGCAGCAGCGTGGTCTTCCCCGCGCCGTTTTCGCCAGTAATGCCAGTCCAGCCCCCGTGCAGTTCAAAACGCAGGTTCTGTAATACCGGAAAGACCGACGCCGGATAGGAAAATTCTACATGGTTAAACGATAAAAAGTTCGCCATAAATTCCCTTTAATGCTTTTGCATTAAGCCTTCAGCCTTTCGCTTTTTTTGACTTAGCTTCCCGCTGCTTCTGCTCGGTTTGATGTTAAGAAATATGGCGCCCAGCACTGAGATAAGCAGACTCGCGCCAGTGATACCCACAAACGTAAAAGGAAGTTCGCTGAAAGGAATCGGCACATTCATGCCGAAAAAACTGTAAATGAGCGTCGGAATCATCATCACGATGGACACAATGGTCAGGCGCTTCATCACGATACTAAGATTATTGGAGATGACGCTGGCAAAGGCGTCCATAGTGCCAGAGAGGGTCGCGGAGTAGATATTCGCCATCTCAATAGCCTGCTTGTTTTCAGTTACAACATCCTCAAGCAGGTCCTTTTCATCATCCTTAAACCGAATGAGCGGCGATTTCTGGAGCTTCTCCAGCAGAAGTTCATTGGTCTTGATGCTCGTGGTAAAGTACACGAGCGACTTCTGGAGCGAAAGAAGCTGGATAAGCTCATTGTTCTTGATGGACTTCTGGAGATCATGCTCGATTCGGGTACTTCGGCGGTTGATGTCCTTGAGGAAACGCAAAAACGTAAAGGCAGAGCGCCCCAGCAGGTTAAGCACAAAGGCACTTTTGTTGGCCAGCTTCAGTCCCCGCACCTTACTCCGCGCAATATCGTCTAGCGCCTCGCTTGACTTTTGGCAGATGGTGATGATCTTATCGCTGAACAGTACGATCCCCAGGGGCAGAGTGAAGAACATCGGCTCAGCCTCCGCGTCATACACTGGTATCCGCACGATAAAGGCCGTATACTCATCATCCTTCTCGACGCGTGCCTGTTCATCCGCGTCCATGGTGTCAACCAGCAGTTCACTGGCAATGCCATATTCCCGCTCAAGCAGATCAAGGTCTTTCTTGTCAACATTCCGCGCATCAACCCAACAGTCCTTGCTTACTTCTTTAGCTTCGATAAGTACCCGCTTACCCTGAACATAAATCGTAATCATACGTAGCCACCCTTTGACAGAATGATACACGAGTAACGCACAATAGTCAGGCACTATTGATGAAGATTTTGTATGAAGAAAATTTTGTATGTGCCACCGAAGGTACAAAGACCAAACGAGAATGTTCATACCCATCGCCAAAGGTATCCCGAAAGCCAGTGGGTATTCCTCTGCCAGTTTCAGGTTGCTCATGAAGACCTCGCTGAATCGTTTCGGATCAAGTCCATCAAGCAAGCGGGTAAGATGGATGCTGGAAGAAGAAGACTGCAAACGATCACTTGACCACATCCAACAAACTATACTTCTTTTCTGCAACTGCCTTTACCTATACCTTCAACGATCAAAGCTTGGGTACGGCTTCGGGTGGTTTTCAATTATGGCGTATTATTATAAAATAGCGGCGACGAACGGCAATAATACAAGCGAACAATCCCAAGCGACTGTCGGCAATGACAGGATCCAGCACAGCCACCTTGATAATTGAGAGTAATAGTACCTCAGGGTGGCGTATGGCGTACCGACCATAGTTTACATGGTAAAAGAGGATGAAATGTGCTATGTTTAGTCCTCTTTTATGTCTTTCCATATGGAAAGATACTATTTTTTAGGAGGGCAGTTATGAAAAACAAACTATTTCTTACGGGAATACTTGGCGTAACGCTGGTATTCGGAATGTTGGCTGTCGGCTGCAATAACGGCAGTGGGCAGAGCGGTAATCCTGTGGAAGAGGGTGAGGAGGCAAGGGTAATATTCAATTTACCTTCTCAAAACATCAGGAACATTGACACCGCGCAGGCTGATACTAATTTTTACGAAGTTATAATGTACAAGCGTGTGGAAAACGGCGAGGGTTATGCGGCTCATTACAATGGTTCAGCAACTGCGTCTGCGGGAAGTATAACGTTGTACGTTACGGAGGGAACCTACGATATATTGATGCTCGCGGGGAATTACGCGCCTTCAGAAGAACCAAGTAGTTTCCAATTCGAGGTCCTTCCATCCGATAGGCATCCTGATGCAAATGTAGGTGGATGGAACAGCGGCGGCGATTTACCCGCGCATATCTTGCTCGCGAGCGGTTATGCTAAAGGGAAGCCAATCGCTATGGGACAAAACACGGTGGATCTGACGCTGAATTCTATCGACTGCACGGTAAATATCCCTTCAGACCTCCGCATAGGACAGAGGTATGAAGGCTCCATCGTGAGTTTAACCATTATGTTTAGAAACGAACTTATTGA
>JAIRYV010000105.1 GCA_031267685.1 Treponema sp. | reverse complement strand
CATCTCTTTTCTGAGAGTTGTACGACTCTTCATTGAGATATGTACATCTCTTCATTGAGATATGTACATCTCTTTTCTGAGAGTTGTACGACTCTTCATTGAGATATGTACATCTCTTTTCTGAGAGTTGTACGACTCTTCATTGAGATATGTACATCTCTTTTCTGAGAGTTGTACGACTCTTCATTGAGATATGTACATCTCTCAATGCGACGCGGTGTCAGACACCGGCTCAGATGTGGTGTCTGACACCAGCTGAACCCCGAATGGCGATTGACGCGGAAACTGCGAGTAAGGTAAAATGCACGAGTATTGTTAGTAGCTAATCAGGGCGCTTATGTGACCAAAGGAGATACAATGTACGATGTAACAGCCATAGGAGAACTCTTAATCGACTTTACCCCCAGCGGTACAAATGAGCAGGGCATTGCTCTGTTCGGCAGGAATCCCGGCGGCGCCCCCGCTAATGTACTTGCCATGATCAATAAACTTGGCGGTAAAACGGCCTTCATCGGCAAAGTCGGGGATGACGAATTTGGGCGCTTTTTGGAAAAGACTTTGGTAAACGCGGGCATTGATACTGAGGGACTGCTGAAAGATGCGGCATACCTTACTACACTGGCCTTTGTCCACCTGTCCGAAACTGGCGACCGCTCCTTCAGTTTTTACCGGAAGAATGGAGCAGACTTGATGCTTGTCTGGGACGAAATAAACCAGCGGCTCATTGATGATGCGAAAATCTTTCACTTTGGTTCAGTGTCATTAAGCGGCCAGCCCTGTCGGGACACGCTTCATGCGGCAGTGCGCTATGCGGCTGTACAGGGGAAAATCATCAGCTATGACCCTAACTATCGCTCCTTACTCTGGCCTGACGAAGCAGAAGCAAGAACCGAAATCAGCAAACTGATTAGCGCCGCTGATATTCTGAAGGTTTCCGAAGAAGAGATGACGCTGCTCACTAACGAAACAAATTGGAAAAAAGGAGCTGCCCGCCTTGCTGAGGAAGGTCCGGCTATTGTGCTGGTTTCACGGGGAGCTAAGGGGGCCTATTTCCGCTGCGCTGCTGGAAGCGGCTGTCGCCCTGCCTATGACGTCAAAACAGTGGACACTACTGGGGCAGGAGACTCCTTTTTAGGTGCGGTTCTCTACCGACTGCGGGACAAAAAGCACGCGGAACTTAAAGCCATCACTCAGGATGAGCTTGCGGACATCATTGACTTTGCTAACGCCGCGGGGAGTCTGACTACCACCAGAAAAGGCGCAATCCCTGCGCTGCCAAGTGCTGCTGAAATCGAAGCTTGCCGTGTCTCCAGCGTTTTTGAGATATCACAAAAGTGCCCGTAACTAGTTGCCTTCTTATATAGAGAACGGATATGTTAATAATACGAGACGCGGATGTTTGCAACGAGGCGACATTCGCACTACTTTCATAGAAGGTAACAGAGAATGGCGGCTAGAACTGAAAAGAATGTACAGAAGAAAACGCTGGTGATCGTTGAGTCGCCAGCAAAGGCGAAGACTATCGAGAAATACCTTGGCTCTTCAGCGTATACTGTGAAGGCATCTATGGGGCATCTCATTGACTTGCCTAAGTCTCGGATTGCCATCAGGATAGAGGATAACTTTGAGCCTGATTACATCACCGTGCGGGGGCGAGCAAAGCTGCTCAAGGAGATACAGGACGAGGCAAAGAAGTCTGACGAGGTCTTGCTTGCCAGTGATCATGATCGCGAGGGCGAGGCTATTGCGTGGCACCTCAAAAATGCAATCACGGCTAAACAGAGGGATATTCCTATACACCGGATCAGTTTTAACGAGATAACTCCTACGGCCATCAAAGAAGCGGTTGACCATCCGGGAGAAATTAACCATGACAAGGTAAACGCTCAGAAAGCGCGGCGGGTACTCGACCGCCTGGTGGGTTATAACCTTTCTCCGCTTTTGTGGAAAAAGGTAAAGAACGGCCTCTCTGCGGGACGGGTACAATCTGTGGCGCTGCGGCTCATCTGTGAGCGGGAAAAGGAAGTCGAATCCTTTATACCAGAGGAATACTGGACTCTGGAGGCTGACGTTAAGCAGGGAAGATCGACTTTCACCGCGCACTTGGTAAGCTGGAAGGGTATCAAGCCGGAATTGAAGAACGAGGCTGAGACGCAGTTTATCATTGAACAGCTTAATGGCGTGGTCTGCGTAGTAAGCGATATTCGTGAGCTTGACAAGACTGTGCGTCCCCGTCCGCCGTTTACCACCTCCCAGCTTCAGCAGGTTGCTGCGAATCGGCTGGGTTTTACGAGCAAGAAAACCATGCAGCTTGCCCAGCAGCTCTACGAAGGCGTGAACATTGGCGTATCGCGGACCGGGCTTATCACCTATATGCGTACTGACTCAGTGCGTATATCCCAGTCAACCCTTGATGAGCTTCGAGTATGGATCGCAAACAACTACCCCGAAGACCTGCCGGAAAAGGTGGTGGAGTATGCGGTGGGGAAGAAGGCGCAGGATGCGCATGAGGCCATAAGGCCAACCTATATCACCTACACGCCAGACATTGTGCGTCCTCACCTCACCCGGGATCAGCAGAGGCTCTACACGCTTATCTGGGAACGCTTTGTGGCAAGCCAGATGAATAGCGCGAAAACGCGAACCATCAGCACGGATATTCAGGCTGGAGATGGACTGTTTCGCATAACGGGAACCCGTATCCTTGAGAAGGGGTTCTACAAAGTAACCAAAACGCTCGCTTCAAAGGAAGAGAAGGGGGATGATTATCCTAACCTCAAGCTGGGCGATACGGTTGTGGTGGAAAAGTTTCGTCCTGAACAGCATTTTACGCAGGGGTCGCCGCGTTATACTGACGCTTCAATTGTAAAAATGCTGGAGGAAAAGGGCATTGGCCGGCCATCGACCTATGCGCCTATCATCACAGTGCTGCTCGACCGTTACTATGTAACCCGCTCGAACAGACAGCTTGTACCAACAGTACTGGGCCGCCTCATCTGCGATATGCTTGTGGAGCATTTTCCCCAAGTGATTAACTCGGATTTTACCGCTTCGATTGAAAACAAACTTGATGAAGTTGAGGAGAAGCAGCTTCCTTGGTCTGAGATGATCCGCGAGTTCTATGAGCCGTTCAAGACTCGTCTTGACGAGGTTGGTAGAAGCCTTGAATCGTACAAAGGTTCACTCGACGAGGCCACTGACGAGATTTGCGAAAAGTGCGGAAGTCCCATGGTGAAGAAGCTGGGGCGCTTTGGTTACTTTATAGCTTGTAGCGGCTTTCCTGAATGTCGGCATACCAAATCGATTTCGCTTGCGGTCTGCCCCAAATGTGGCGGCGACATTGTGTTACGGAAGACCAAGGGGCGTGGTAAGGAGTTTTACGGCTGTACACACTACCCGGACTGTGATTTTATCAGCCATTTCAAGCCGATTAAGCAGAATTGTCCTAAGTGCGGACAGTTCATGGTGGAAAAGTACGACAAGAAAAATGGTTTTCACAAAGCCTGTATCAACCCCGCTTGTGATTATCTTCATAGTATTGATGAAGAAGGCAAGATTGATGAGGAGTATTGAGCAAGGCATTTCGCTTGCCATAGCTAATCCGCGTGATGTGTGAGATATGGAATATCCGCGACAAAACGCATAAAACATGAAACAAGGAGAAACAGTATGAGTAAACAAAAAATACGAGGTACCACCGTTCTTGCGGTACGGAAAGATGGGCAGGTAGCTATGGCTGGAGATGGTCAGGTTACTCAGGGAGAAACCGTGATGAAGAACAATGCTCGCAAAGTGCGTCGTCTCATGGATGGCAAGGTGCTTTGTGGCTTTGCTGGCTCGACCGCCGATGCTTTCACCCTCTTTGACCGCTTTGAGACGAAGCTCAAAGAGTTTTCCGGCGATCTTCTACGGGCAGCTGTGGAATTGGCAAAAGATTGGCGCACTAACCGCGAACTGAGGCGGCTTGAGGCGCTTCTGCTTGTAGCGGACAAGAGCAAGACCCTGCTTATATCCGGCACTGGCGATGTGATCGAGCCGGCGGAGGATGCACTCGCCATCGGCTCCGGCGGCAACTACGCTTACGCGGCGGCGCTGGCGTACCTTGAAGGCAGTACGTTCAGCGCTGCTGAAATCGCGGAGAGAAGTCTCAAAATCGCGGGGAACATCTGCATCTATACTAATGGGCATATTACTTTGGAGGAGTTAAAGTAATGAGTGATAAACAATCAGAACAAAAGACAAGTACTCAGAAAGCAGTCGGGGGCGTGGATGCCCTGATAAAAAAAGAGCTTACCCCGCGCGGGGTTGTCGCCGAGCTGGACAAATACATCGTGGGTCAGAAGAAGGCAAAGCGGGCTGTGGCTGTGGCGCTGCGAAACAGGGTTCGTCGGCTGAAGCTGGAGAGCGAAATGCGGGAAGACATTACGCCCAAGAACATCCTTATGATTGGCCCAACTGGTGTTGGTAAAACCGAGATTGCGCGCCGACTCGCCAAACTTGCTGGTTCGCCCTTCCTCAAAGTGGAAGCGACCAAGTACACTGAAGTAGGCTATGTGGGCCGCGACGTTGAGTCCATGATTCGGGACCTTATGTCCGCTGGCGTGCAAATGGTGAAGCAGGAAATGCAGGAAAACGTTACCACTGAGGCGAAAAGACGCGCCGAGGATACCTTGCTCGACCTGCTTCTTCCCGGAAGTGGCAAGAAGCCCAGAGATAACAAGCCCCAGGGCAGTGCGCCCCTCATCAGACCTATGGGAGCATTTGCCATAAACCCTGATAATGGACCTGGCCCCGGCATCGTGGGTACGACTATTCAGGTGGGCATCCCGATCTATCGCAATAACTCCACGCGTAAGGTATCGGATAACGAGAACGATGCCAGAAACCAGTCTGATGACACTGCTCAGGCCGAAGCGCAGCAGGAACAAGCTGATCCAACGGCTGAGGACACAAAAGATAAGACACGGGAAAAGTTCCGGGCAAGACTCCGCGAAGGTAAACTTGAGGAGAAGATGGTAGAGATTACGGTGAGCCAGACTCCGCAAGCGCCGCTTATGATGGGCGGCGGGCTTGAGGACATTGAGTCCGCCATCTCTGGAATCATGGGTGCGGTTGGCGGCAGTTCCAAAAAGAAGCTCGTTACTGTAAGCCGGGCGCGGGAGATACTCATTGCTGAGGAACTGGAAAAGCTGGTTGACCGTGACCGCGTGAATGACGAGGCGCGTCAACGGGTGGAACAGACCGGCATCATCTTCATCGACGAGATAGACAAGATCGCCGTGAAGGGAGACCGCGGCGGAGGCCCGGATGTCTCCCGCGAAGGCGTACAGCGCGACATTTTGCCGATTGTCGAAGGCGCAACCGTGAACACCAAGTGGGGGCCAGTCAATACTGACCACATCCTCTTTATCGCTGCCGGCGCGTTTAATGTCAGCAAGCCGTCAGACCTGATCCCTGAGCTTCAGGGTCGCTTCCCTTTGCGCGTGGAACTTGATTCTCTGGGTAAAGACGACTTTTTGCGTATCCTCACCGAACCAAAGAACGCGCTCACCAAGCAGTATGTTGAGCTTATGGAAACTGAAAAAGTTGAAATTGAATTCACATCAGAGGCAATAGACCGTCTAGCAGCCCTTGCCGCTGAGGTTAATACCCGCCTTGAGAACATCGGAGCGCGGCGGCTTCATACTATTATGGAGGCTCTGCTTGAGGAACTGTCTTTTGACGCGCCAGACATCGCACCGTGCAAGGTATCCATCACCGAAGCCTATGTAAACGAGAAGCTCACTGATCTGGTAACGGATCAGGATTTAGGGCGCTATATTCTTTAAACTGAAAAGGAGTCTTTATGGCAACGGAAAATCCCGCGCCCGAAGTAATCGAGGAGGGCGTACACAATTTCAGTCCAGCAGACCGCTATGTGCCGTCAACAGACCCGCTCATTCAGGAGCGGCTGGAGTGGTTTCAAGACCAGAAGCTGGCGCTGATGATGCACTGGGGACCATACTCCCAGCTTGGTCTGGTGGAATCGTGGGCAATGAGCGATGCTGACGCTGACTGGTCGAGAACTGGCGTAAACTGGACTGACGATGGCGAGCTGTTCAAACAGCAGTACCGGGCGCTCAACCGTACGTTTAACCCGCTCCGCTTTCAGCCTGAGCTTTGGGCAGCGCTGGCGGCAGACTGCGGTTTCAAGTACCTCATCTTCACCACAAAACATCACGACGGCTTTTGTATGTGGGACACGGCCTATTCCGCGTACAAAATCACCTCGCACGACTGCCCGTTTCACAGCCATTCCAAAGCTGACATCACACGTCATCTCTTTGATGCGTTCCGTGCGCAGGGTCTCGGCATCGCGGCCTATTTCTCTAAAGCTGACTGGCACACGCCATACTACTGGAACCCAGAGTTCCCCGCTGAGAAAACTGCACGGGGGCCTTCATACACACCTGCCGAACACCCAGACCTTTGGAATGGGTTTAAGAACTTTACCAAAAATCAAGTGCTGGAACTCTGTCGTAACTATGGCAGGCTGGACATCCTGTGGTTTGACGCTGGTTGGGTACGCGCTCCAAAACAAGACATTGACCTGGGCGGCATTGTTGATGAAGCCCGGAAACTACAGCCATGGCTTTTGTCAGCGGATCGCACTGTTGGTGGGCCGTATGAAAACTACATCACGCCCGAACAGTGCATCCCGGATAAGCCCCTTGGCGTGCCTTGGGAAAGCTGCGTTACCGTTGGCACTTCATTTTCTTTTGCCTACGAAGACCACTACAAGTCTCCGCGTGAACTTGTCCACCTGCTTTCCGATATTGTAGCGTTTGGCGGCAATCTTGCGCTCAACATTGGCCCCCAGCCAGACGGACGCTTGCCTTTTGGCGCAATCAAAAGCATCCGCGAACTGGGAGAATGGCTCAAGAAAAACGGCCAAGCAATCTATGGCACCCGCACTGTTGCACCCTACAAGGTGGACAATCTGCGTTATACCAAAAAAGCCAATACGGTCTATGTGATCTACCTTTGTGCCAAAGGCTCGACCCTGCCTGCCATCGTCAGGTTGCCGTACGCTGCGCAGGTTAAAGCCGTGCATCTCCTCGATACCGGCGAGACCTGCGCCTTTACCCGCGACAACGATACGCTCAGTGTTACGCTCCCCGCTGCCAAAGTGGGCGCAGACCCACTGGCGCAGGTATTCGTGCTTGACTAATGTTTTCCATTACCCCACGCAGAGCTGCAAAGAGGAATCATACTCTTCTCCCCTCTGCTATTCTGTGTGAGTTCATCCAAGAGCTATAGCCTTTGGATGAAGAGCTATAGCTTCAAGTCATTAGTTACAACAATAGGCCGGGACAGTGTCCCGACCTATCTCTTTCATTTGTTGACAGCAGTTTTGGAGCAGCTCAGTGTTTTAAGACTTTACCGCGCCAGCAAGACCATTGTAGATGTACCGTTGGCAAAATAGAAAGAGTATCAGCATGGGAATCGTTGCCAGCAGTACTGCGGCGCTGACTACCTCGAAAGGCGTGGAAAGGCCGCTGAAAAAACGGTAGAGCGCCACTGTCAGGGTTTGCGCCCCGCGAATCAGGTAGAGGTTCGGGATGTAAAAGTCGTTGTAGATGCCGATGCCCTTTATGACTGCTAAGGTTACGATAGCTGGTTTCAGTAGGGGCAGAATGATGCTGAAGTAGATGCGGAAATAGCCCGCTCCGTCCAGCAGGCCCGCCTCATCCAGAGACACGGGAATCGTGTTGAGGATGTTCATTACGATGTAAATATCCACGATGCCGACGCCTGAATACAGCAGCATGAGCGAGCCAGGATGGTTTATCAGCCCCAGCGCATAGATGATGCGGAACACGACAACCTGAGTTGTTACCACTGGAATGAACATGGTCAAAAGGTAGGCGCCCATCACCAGTTTTTTGCCGCGAAAGTTGAACCGCTGTAGCACAAACGATACCATGCAGCAAAAATTGACGCCGAAGAACAAGGAAACCGCGAGGATGGCCAGTGTCGTGAACAAAGCGCCGAACAGGTTGCCCACCCGGATGGCATAGGCGAAGTTGTAGAGGTTAAGCCAGCTTCCCGGCGCTTTGAACACCGAGGTTTCCCGGAACTCTACGCCTGTCTTGAAGGCCATGAACAGCACTGGGATCAACGGCACGATAACAAACGCCACCGCAAGGACGAGCAAAACATACCTGAGCGTCTGATACAGTTTTGATTCTGACAACATTTAATCTTCCTCCTTGACGAGCAGCCGTTGCAGTCCCACAGAAAAGACCACCACAAAAAAGACCACGATTGACATTGCCGCCGCAAACCCGACGCGCCCGTCATTCATGCTTTGCTGAATCTGGATGACTGGCACTGCGGTGTTGTTCGCGCCGCCCAGCATGATGTAGGGAATTTCAAACACCTGAATAGACCCGGAGATACTGAGTAGGACATTGATGAAAAGCACTTTCTTGATGAAAGGTACTGAGATGTGCCGGATTTCCTGCCATTTATTGCAGCCGTCAATGGCGGCAGATTCGTAGAGTTCCGAAGGGATCGCTTGAAGAGACCCAAAGAACATGATGAACGCCATGCCGTAATACCGCCAGATGCTGATTGAGGCAATCGCGGGATTCACGATTTTCAGGTCTTGCAGCCAGTTGCGGGTAAGGGATTCAAGCCCCAGACTCCGTAGCATGGTGTTGAGGGTTCCGCTGCTGTTGAAAAAGGTGATGAAAATGGCGGCCACGATGATACCGTTTAGCATATAGGGAAATATCAGTATACCTTTGAAAATGCTCAAGCCGCGAAATTTTCCGTTCACAAGAATCGCCAGCACAAACGAAAGCGCCAGTTGAGGAATGGCGACTAGAAGATACCAGAGGCAGTTTCTGAAGAGCAAAAGGTACTGCGGGTCAGAAAATATACGCTGGTAGTTCCGCAGGCCGATAACCCTTATTTTCGTTACTCCGTCCCAGTCGGTGAAGCCCAGGAACACGTTAAAAATAATCGGTATATAACTAAAAACAAAAAGCATGACCAGCGGTACTGCCAAAAAGACCACGATCAAGAGGCGCTTTTGTTTTTCCATGTCTTGTATCTTTTGCATGTTTTCTCCTTTATTGAGTATCCATGTTGTTCCACAACATTGCATTGCGGAACAACTGGGTTCACTCAGTTTGTATAGGACGCGCCACGTTCTTTTCGATACTGGTTGTACAGCTCGTTCTGGCGTCTAATCTGGGCGTCATAGGCGCTCCAGTCATTGGGATTGGTTATGTCCAGCGTATCAAAGGGAAGCCCGGCCCATTTGTTATCCGCCAGTAAATTGGCGTCTTTGAGGATTTCATCATTGTCGATGCTGTTCTGAGTCAGGGGCGCGGCGATGATTTGCTGTACCTCGCCGCGTTCGACACGACCTTGAACCAGGGCAAAATGCGAGGGCGCGATGGGACTTACGTCTTTGTGAATGGCGATGCAGCCAATCTGCGCCAGATATTCAGGCTGGTGCGCCAGAAAATCGAGGTATTGTTTTGCCTCTTCGATATTCCTGCTTCCTGCGTTGATTGCGTATGGCTGGGCAGGATTCACGAGGATATACCTGCCATTGCCAAAGTTCGGGGCTGCGTCAAATTTGATGACATCCGGACTGGTGCCTTCGGGTACGCGGCTTATGATCTGCTGTACAACCCATGAGCCAAAAAGCATCATTCCAGCCTTGCCATAGGCGACAGAGTCCATAGCAATGCCAAAGTCAGGATACACTTCCTGTTCAAAAAAGCCCTTTGCTTTCCATGTGGTGTAGATTTTGATGGTCTTGCCCACTGGATAGGCTTCGCTGAAAGGCTCTGCGTCATCCAGCATTTTTACAAAGCTGTCCGTTCTGCCACCAACATAGTTTGAGATGCTGCCCAATACGCTCATAGGCCAATTTTCCACCCGGTGTAAAGAAATCGGCGTTATGCCCGCGTTTTTAATTTTTTGCAGCATTGCTTCAAATTCCGCAAAGTCAGCCGGAATTTCATTGTAGCCCACGGACTTAATGACATCTTCGTTATAGGTGAGGGCTTCCCCGTATTCTTTGGCAATATTCAAGGCACGCAATGTCCCATCAACTTGAGGCATAGCAGCGACAAGTTCTTTGCCATAGATAGCTTCAGCTTCCGCCACCGGCATGATCGGCGCCATGTACCGCTCATACTCCGCGTTGGTCAGGGTAAATCCCACGCTGAAAATATCCAGCCCAGGATCGCGCACTTGCAAAAGCTGCTTGATCACATTGCCATCCGAACCGTATCCCACAAATTCCACCTCAATGCCGGTTTCTTCGGTAAACCGCTCGGTCAAAATTTTCTGCCAGGCCGTTGACGAGTCTCGGTAGGTGTTCCCGCTTGCATCCTTCTTCTCATCACCCAGAATGAGCTGGGTTTGATGCGTGTAAACCACAAGCTTCTTCTTTCCCGTTGCGCTTGCGCTTGATTCCGATTTGTTACATGCCGTTACGGTAAACGCCACCAGTACCGACAAACCAATAGCCGCGAGACCCGCTGTGAGTCTCCTTTTTAAAGTTTTCATGTTAGCCTCCAAAAGTATATATTAGCCTAATTCATTAGGTTAATATATTAACTCCGGCTTTTTTTATTTTGTCAAGCAAAGTCTTTAAAAAAAGAACTTGTTCTAACAACGAAGTGACTTAAAGTTTAGGCGCCGCTCACCAGTATTGGAAGAGATCCGACAGTTCATCAAGGGTGATGACATACTCGTGTTTATAAACTTTTTCTTTATGCCTACGGGTTATGGTAGTCGCTAGTGCAGAAATTGTTCATGTGGGTCTGTCCCTGGGTTGATTGCCAGCCGTCGTTCCATGTCATAAAAAATGACCACTTTGCCCCATCGCTGATGAGCCGGTCGGGATCGGGCATGGTTCCATTCTCTGTGTAGGCGATGATGCGCGGCACGGGGTTATAGGCCACACTTTAGGCATAGTGGGCAAGCTGGGGACTAAAGTCGGGAACGCCATTCCTGACAGTGGGATATATATCTTGACCAATGATGTCCACTGTAGCGGGAACCGGATAAAGATCGCGGCACTGGTCGTTCCATATCCAAACTAGATTATCCAGCGCCTTTACGTCAACATAATAATGGTAGATGTACTCCTACAGCGCCTTATACGCGGCGGGAGTGTTGCTAATCTGAGCGCCGCTGCCGGTTCTCCACCAGAACCAGTTTCCACTCGCCTCGCGAAGCGGACGCCAGAGCATAGGTACACCAGCGGCTTTGAGCTTTGTCAGTTCCCCGGCTACGAAATCAAGGTCTTCCTTAATCAGGGTGAATTCGGCAGATTCGGTTTTCAGCCTGTTACTCGCGGCGTCGTAGGGTATATGGAATGTGGTGCGGTTATTGTTGGCGAATACGGTATAGAACTCGTCATTAGCAGCGTGTTGCAGGCCAGTGCGCGGCATCTGCCCATGTCAGCAAAACGTGACGATACCATGTGTGCCGGGGATTGGCGGGTTTTGCCGCCATGCGATGGCTTCCTCAGTCTGCTTGGAACCACCGCCATCAAAGCTGGGATTGCGAATGTTAAGGTAATCAAAGCCTTTAATCGCGGAATACTTGCAAGTATCGGCGAACATACGTCCGATCATGCCCATGCTGTCGTCCCACAAGGTGTCAATCTGGCCAGAAAGGATGTGCTTGCTATACTCGCTGGAGAGATAGCTGAGGAACCGTTCCCACAACGCCAGCCCCTGCCCCCTGCGCAAACACACCCACGCCCGCCATTACCGACAGCGCCAGTCCCACCATTACCCTATTACCCAGTTTCATCATAATCCTCCACACTGATATTTACTGAAACGGCACGAAAGCAGAATAATGTACTTAAAAGCCACGGATACGACCTGAAGCATACCTTTAGTCATCGGATGGAACATGTTGCTATTTCTTTTACAACCTGCTATAATCTTCTTATGGACTTGAGGAACCGCCAGCTGCCCACTGGACATCTGCTTGCTTACAGTCTAGCTTCTCTTTGCTTGCAAGCTAATACAAGCGTGAAAGATTCGCGCTTTGTTATACGACATAAGAGCAATGTCATGGTAGATAATATGATAAACATGCTTCTTCCTACATTGCGTGATGTCGATATTCTATTTATGGAAGATAATATGATATCTATAGTGTATTTTATACAAGCACGCACATGCTTTATCGATATAAATATCGTATACATTCTTCTGGGAGCATTTTTTAAAACAAGTTATTATATTGTTCATATCAATAATCATTATATAAACAAAACAGGCACTAACGTATCCTCAATAAAGAGCCTTTGCTGGAACTATTGTTCCCATACAAGATTTATTGTCCATTACCTAGAGCCACTAAGCTATACCGGAATAACCTTGCAACATATTATAAGGCCGCTAATCTATGTTATAAGGCCGCTAACTTATGTTATAAGACCACTAACTCATATTATAAGGTCGTTAACTTGTGTTATAAGGACGCTAACTCATATTATAAGGCCGTTAACTTATGTTATAAGGACGCTAGATCATATTATAAGGACGCTAACCTATGTCGGAATAACCATTGGTAGCGTTTCAAAATATTTATTACAAGAATGTACCGCCGTTAGAAGTAATTTAGAGAGGATTTATTATATGCGCTTCGTATCTATGTTTGATATAAACACTGCCAAATGTGACTTAAAAGGAGTTTATCTATGAATTATATATCTGAGAAAGAGGTGGATTTTATTGAGTTGAGTGGCAATCTGATTGACGTATCCAAACTCCACGCCACAGAGTGGGGAATCCCGACAGAGAAACTGACAGAGCTTGAACCTCTTTATCTCGAAGTGAATGACTTGCATGAAAAGTGTAAGACCACCGCACACACTAAGCTTGATGTACAGACCAAGAACGGAAAAAAAGGTTTGCTCAAGAAAAAAGAAGCGGAATTTGTGCGCTTCCACCTTCAGAACAACGTCAAGGTGTCGGACAATGGGCGCCGGGAGCTTCGCATCCCCATCTACAGAAAAACACACATGCCTCACCCGATACCGGATTCCATCCCGGATATCGATATCGAGACTCCGTACCCACGTGTCCTGCGGATCAAGTTCCGTCATGGAAGCGCGGTGCGTTGGGGAAAGCCTACTTTTGTCCACGGGCTTGAATGTCTATGGGTTATATCTGACACGCCTGCCACGAAGATTCAAGACATGTTCTATTCAGCATTTGCCACTCGTACTCCTCTGGAACTGACATTTGAAGATGAGCAGCGGGGCAAGCGGGTGTATTTTGCGGTTCGCTGGGAATCTGGTACGGCCAAGAGGGGTCCCACGAGCGATATTTTCAACGCGATTATTCCCTAGGGGGCGGACAGATGAAGGGAATAGGAGAGTAGCATATAGAAATAGGTATGGTGGATATGTGATACACACATGAAGCGCGTATAAACACGGAGTGCAACGCAGAATGTGTTCCAGCAGCATAACCATTAGTTATGGAAACCGTGTCGAAAGAATTGAAGGAGTAACCATGAACACACAACAATTTGTTTAGTTTAGTTTTCTTTGTTGTCGTATCAATCGAGTGCAAACCTGCTTATGCTAGGGGATATTCTTATCACTATCCTTTGTGTGGGCTGATAAGGCGGATGCTCATATATAGGTTGTAAATTTTTGAAAAAGAGAAACATGCTATGTGGTCGTTTTTATGCAGAACTGGGATCAACCTTATCAGGACGGTAAGAACAGTATCTGTTGACCGAAAGGTTTTCTTCCCGTCGTCTAACAAAGAACCAGTTACGAATCTCTGATACCTTGACTGGATATATAAGCAAGAAGACCTGTTCTACCAGCAATTTAGGTATATAGATTAACCCATGCAGAAGAAGAAAGGCCAGCGTACAGCGTCTATACCCTCATCCATGAGCGGCGTTTAGACGCGGATTTATCAGTGCGAGGCTTTTGCCCGCCATTTGCCGTCAATTTTCTCAAATATGTTTGAGGGAAGCTGAGCTTCTCTGCCGTCTTCGGCAATGAGTTTGAGTTTACCTAGGAGCATATTGGCATCTACCACCTTCCAGATGGTTCCGTCGTAGAAGACTTTACCACCTTCTGGTGGGACGATCTTGCGCTGTTCGCTGTAAAAGCAGTGTTCATAGGCAAGGCAGCAGAGGAACCGTCCGCAGGAACCGGATATTTTCATAGAATTGAGGGAAAGGTTCTGTTCCTTAGCCATTTTTATTGATACTGGTTTGAATTTTTCTGAAATTGTGTGGCAACAATAGCCCCGACCACAGACACCAAAGCCTCCCATTACCCGGGATTCGTCCCGTACACCGATCTGCCGTAGCTCAATCCGCGTCTTAAAGACGCTCACCAGGTCCTTAACCAGCTCACGGAAATCCACGCGATTATCTGAGGAAAAAAAGAAAA
Organism: Treponema sp.; assembly: GCA_031267685.1. Classification (GTDB taxonomy): domain Bacteria; phylum Spirochaetota; class Spirochaetia; order Treponematales; family Breznakiellaceae; genus JAIRMT01. Next base: position 33,315 of record JAIRYV010000105.1, on the reverse strand, counting down.
GTATCTTTGAGTCTTCAAGCAGATAGTGTACGGTGATAAGCTTCATGTTTAGTTTGTGCTTGGCGATTTTCTCTTTGCAGATAGTAAAGGCTTCTTCTTCAAGACTCTTGTTACGAGTAGCTTTCTCAAGATCAGCGTCGGTAGCAGGGCGTTGTATGCGAGCTATATCTGACAAGGTTTTGAGGCTGTTTTGCTGTATCGGAGCTATGATCTGGGCAAGGTCCCGGCCGTAGCGCGTAGGAACCAGCACCATACTTCCCGTTTTGAGACATTCGCCCTGATACGTTGCAAAAAAGATATCATTAGAATAGAGAAGCCGCAGACGATAGATCGGCGTGTCGGGTGGTATTGCCTCGACACTCTCCTCAACAATGATGACGCTCTCAAGCCCACTTTCAGCGGGGTTGTCCTCAAGTGTGGCTATATCTTCTTCATTAATATCTTCGTAGCTGTCTTTCATAACGTACTCCTAAGTCTATTGCATTAAATCCACGAGCAGACCGGTTATCTCCTCAAGTCTGTTGAGGAGATCCATCTGTGTTGTCTGTCCGGCCAGTATGCCGGCGGCAAGTTGTTCAAGTTTGTTGTCTACTACCCGCGCCACGATTTCAATCCGCTCACCGCGTCGTGAGCGTTTCGAGCCGTGAACCTGCCGTTCCACGTCATAGCCGTTTCCCACGATATAGTGAATAAAGGCGCGTACTGCCTGTTTATAGCGCAGTATCTCCTGGGGCAAGGGACGGTTCTTTAAAGCGTCACCCGTGCTGTGTACTGCATCCAGTATTTGCTGAATCGCCTCGTCAGACACAGGAATGTCCGGCACATCTATTGCCTCGTCTTGTCGGGCTTCATCAAGCAAGGTATCAAAGGATATAACTGGCTTGGTTTTTGTTTTTCTGGTCTCAGGTTTTGCCCTGACATTAAGCAGTGGATTAAAAAACGGGTTTAGCACATTGGAAGAATCGATCTTAGCCATATTTTTGTTCGAGGAGTAGATTCCTCTGAGCCTCACGCTCAACAGCGATAGCCCTGTCCCATTGTTCAGCGCTCTGGCACACCACGACTTTACCGTGGATCAAGCAACCATCATCGGCCTGAATACGCCATGTAACAATATCGCCGAGAATCAGCGCGGTTGAAAGAATGATAACGCGTTCACTGGCGTGGATGTTGCCATAAACAATGCCGCCTATGGTAATTGCGGTTCCGCTAACATTGCTCTTCATGCGCGCCTGTTCTCCGATAACTACACGCCCTTGGGCGTGTACATCGCCCTGAACACTACCGTCTATGCGGGTAAAGCCCGCGGACTCAATGTCACCCCTGACCCATGCGCCAGGTCCAATGATGGTATTAAGTGAAAAATCTTTGCTTCCCATACTAGCCCCCTAACGAGTATTACGGGTGAGATTGGAACGGATATTGAGGTACTTGTTCGGGTCTACAATGTCAGAACCGATATGCACTTCATAATGGACATGGGGGCCAGTGGAAAGACCAGTATTACCGATGTATCCGATAACTTCGCCTTGCTGTACCCGATCCCCGACCTTTGACCTAACGCTCTGCATGTGTGCATAGCGGGTGTAGAACCCATGCTTATGTTTGATAATAACATAGTTCCCAAAGCCAGCCCCGTCGTAATCAACCGTAACGACCTGGCCATCCGCCGTGGCTACAATAGGGTCGCCCTGACGGTAGGTGGAAAGGTCGATCCCCTTATGAATGTAGTATTGACCAGTAAATGGGTGTCGGTTCTGTCCAAAGAACATGGAAACATGGCCAATACCGCCTCTGATAGGCCAGATACTGGGGATTTCGTTGAGCAAGGCGCTCTGGGTATCGAGGATCGTACCGATTTCCCTGACAGGCTCAATGGCTGAGGAAAGATACGCTGAAAGCTGTCTAATATCCTCAACTTCCTGTAAAACGCCATCTGCTGTTGTTGGTATGTTAAAAAACGTGGAAAGGTCTTCACCCAGTGCGATATTCACTGCATTTTTTTCTGCGATATTCGTACCAAGCGCGGCAAGTGTAGCCGAAAGTGCGCTTTCGAACTCACGAGCCGCAGACTGAAGTCGCGCAGTCTCAAGCCTCAACTCATCAAGGTTAGCCTGTGTATCTTCCAGACCACTGTCTTTATACGTTATCTTCCCCCCTGCGCTCTCATAGGGCATGGTGTAACGAAATGCAACCCATGACATAAACACAATGCCACTGATAAAAGCCACAGAGAACATACCGCTGATTTGAAAGTTGTACATCTTCTTCTGAGAGTGAGGTACAAAGACGATAGTATATGGACGGAGAAGGATTGCAAAGATAAATTTGAAAAACCTAATCACACATTCGACAATAAAAGTCGCACACTCTCCACACTTCTGGACAATACTATTCTCTAATTTTTTGTATTCATGTACTGTTGCCATACTTTACCTCCTAGCTATCAAACTAACAAATCGCATAAACCTACGTTACAACCTGTCGAATCACTTTTTGCGTCGCACCACCTTAACACGTCCACTGCCAGACCTGCCACGGGAACTATCATCATCCGGCGGTTTTGGCTTATCCTTCCTGACTAGCACTCGTGTTTGTCGCCGGTCTCCGTGTCGCTCGCCACTGTCTCGTCGCGCTTCCGGCACTGATTCACGCCGCTCAGCCCTATCATAGCGCTCATCGTGTTGCTGGGAACGCCCACCGCCACGTTTCTTTTCCCGCGTCGCCTTTTCCATGACCCGTAGAGATTCTTCAAAACCTGAAAGAAACTCACTTAAATCATCGGCAAAAAGAACAACAGATTGGCGCTCAAAGCCACCGGTCTCCTGATTCTTGCTCTCCACAATGTTCAAGTAAAGATCGCCCATGCGATTCTCCTTCACATTGAAAAAGTAGGTTCGATTAGCTAATTGAACCTTTGTTGAAAACAACTCACCCCGCACACCCATGTTACACTCCCCCGGAAACCTCATTTCCGTCAGCCTCAATAACCATAGCCCTTTGCCACTGAATAAGCTCACGCTCCAGCTCCACACTGTACGCATCCGCCATAACCCGGAATACCGGCTCAGTTCCTGAACCACGCATCCACATCCATGCAACTTCATTGCCCACCGCGTCCCTGAACATCAGCTTCAGACCACCACGTCCCGCTTCCCCAAAACGAGAAAGCCCACGCTTTTCTTCCATGCCATTATAACCCAAAACTTCCCATTGTGTTAGCCCATAACGCGCCGCAAGTCTCGGCTTACGCGCTTCCCATTCCCGCAGAAACACCGCCTGGTAACGCTCCTTAAGCGCCGCGTGATCCGCGCTCTTCACCTGTAGCGCGGCCTCCGGCGTATAGGAACCGGTTGTGTAAAATGCGGGTAATGTTGTAATGATGTTCAGGAGTGAAAAGTCCCCAGAATACACCTTGCCAGCGCGCTTGCGCCATATCTCAAACAAGCCCGCCTTATCGCCATTACTTCGTACACAGAGCAGTTTGACAATAGCCATCACTGTTTGAATCGGGTCGCGCACTGCCGAAGGGTGCGTGATATTACCGCCCGCCGAGCCTTCTCCCAGTATCCGCGCAATATAGCCGCGTTTCCGCAAACTTCGCGCAAGCTCCACCACGTTAGCCTCACCAACCTCCGCGTGAAACACGCTTGTGCCAAACGCTTCCGCAATCCGGTCAACACGCATAGACGTTGGGTCATTGACCGCAATGGCGGCTTTTGCCGTGTCCACGCCGCTCCACACAAGTTGCGCCAATTCACCAGCACAGGCCAGCGCAAAGACTTCCTGCGCCTCAAGACTCCTCGCCCGCTGTTCGCCCTGATCCCAGATAACAAGGTTACCACGATCACCGTCGCAGTCCGGCACATAGCCTAGTATAATAGAAGAATCTGTAGCGTGAAGTTCCTCGAGGTATCGACAACAAGGCTCCAGGGACTCGCCCTCTGGCACAATGCGATGAGCAATCATACCCGGCTTGTCGTTCATAGCATGAAGACGTATCCCCAAAGACTCAAAAAACTCACGGTCAATGGAAAGCGTCCGCGCCGAGCCATTGAAATCAACGGTGATGCCGAGTGGTCGCGCTTTAAGGCCCGTGCTTATGGCGGCAAGTATGTCGCCGCCGGCCGTATCGCCCTGGGTTACCTCGCGGCTAAACGCCAGATACGCCTGATATGCGGAACGCTTACATTCACTCCATTTTTTTAGCACAGGGAGGAGGCGCTCTTTGTTAAGCTGCGGCGCGACGCCATCATCGTAGTCCTTATTGGCCAGAAACGCGGCAATGAGTTTCTTAGCCTCCGACGCAGGTAATACCCCGCCATCATCAAGCCCGAACTTCAGGCCATTGTGTCCTATTGGATTATGGCTTGCTGAGATGTACACAAAGCCATTAACGCCGCCACTCCGTGCGTAAGCCATAATCTCCGGTGCAGCAGTAAAACCAGCAAACTTTACGTCGCAGTCCGCGCTGAGCAAGCCTCCGATAAGCTCATGAGCAATGGCTGGTCCGGTAGGCCGCGTGTCCATGCCCACAACAACCACAGGCCGCGCCAGGTGAGCATGAAGATACTCGGCAAACACCCGCGCTGCTCTAGCGATAATGATACGATGCGCGGGCGAAATGTTCGGCGAAGCGCTTTCTTCGTTAGCTTTGTCGCCGGTGCCAGACACGCCATCGGTGTCAGACACGCTGCCACTGGCGAAAACCGCCCGCCAGCCGGATGGCGAGAGGATAAGAGACTGAATTGCTCTATCTAAGTTAGTATAAGAAACCATAACTTCAGCAGTATATCCATTTTGCCTATGGACGGCTAGAGGCAACAGTATGCCACATTTAAGAATCCCCCGGCTTTGGCGCGAAGACTTGTCAACTAGCCCTTCACGCCAGCGTAGGCAATGCCATCCACGATATATTTCTGTGCGCAGGTATAGACAATCACAATCGGGATGATCGAAATCACCGTACCGGCCAGAATCGCGCCATAGTTCGCGCTGTACTCCTCACGGAAGCTCGCCAGAGCAATCTGTATGGTCCGCAAATGCTCGGAATCAAGGTAGATCATAGGCCCCATGTAGTCGTTCCATATGCCGTTGAACGTGAGAATACTGAGCGTAGCAAGGCCAGTCTTGGTCAGGGGCAGGATGATGTTCCAGTAGATGCGGGAGGTGGAACAGCCATCAATACGCGCAGCCTCGCTCAGGCTGTCTGGGATGCTGATCATGTTCTGTCTGAGCAAAAACACGCCAAAGGCACTGAAGGCTTGGAGTACAATGAGCGCCCAGTGGGTGTTGTACATATGCAGACCCTTAACAATGATGAACTGCGGAATCATGATCGCGTGCCAGGGAACCATCATCGTCGCCAGATAGCCTAAAAAGAGTTTGTCGCGTCCAGGAAAATGCAGCTTGCTGAACGAGAATGCCGCAAGAGAACAGGTAAATAACTGAAGCAGGGTAATGATTACAGAAAGTTTGGCAGAGTTAAAAAAGTAAATGGGAAATGGAATCTCGGTGAGTACATTGTCGTAATGATCGAGGTGAAAGACTTCAGGAATCCATTGAATCGGGTAAGAAAAAATATCTGTGTTCAGTTTGAAGGAGGCGCTTAACATCCACACAAAGGGGACAATCATAATGTACGCGATGATAATGCAGATGATGGAGATGATCACGCCGGAAAGAACGCGGGACAAGCCGTAGTGTTTTTTTGGTTGTGTTCTAGTCATCATTAACCCACCTTTTCTGCCCCTGCCACTGAATCAGGGTGATAACAAGGATGATCACAAAGAGAAAGTAGGCAATGGCCGAAGCGTAACCCATCTTCCAGTTATTGAACGCTTCTCGGTAGATGCGAAACACCAGTACAGTTGTGGCGCGTCCGGGGCCGCCTTTGGTCGTAACATTGATGATGTCAAAAACCTGAAACGAGGCAATCATGCAGAGAATTGTTACCATAAATGTTGTTGGCGATAGCATAGGCCAGGTAACATGGCGGAAGCAGTGCCAGGCATTAGCGCCGTCAATACGCGCGGCCTCGTAGAGGTGCTGGGGAATGTTTTTCAAACCAGCAAGAAACATAATCATGTAGTAACCAGCTTGTTTCCAGACTACAACGATCACAACCGTAAAGAGCGCTGACTTCGAGGCAAAGAACCAGCGCGGCATGAGGTCTTCGGGCAGGCCAATGGCCCTGAGAAAACTGTTGATTGGGCCGTTACTTGGCTCAAAGAGCAGCATAAACACACAGCTCACTGCCACCATTGAGGTAAGGTTCGGGAAGAAGTACAGGGTTTTGAAGACGCCCGCACCCGGCAATCCCCTATTCAGCATGAGGGCAAGGAGCAGGGCAACCAGAAGCGTGAGCGGTACACTGGTTAGCGAATAGAAGATGTTGTTTTTCAACGCCGCGATAAACTGCGAATCGTTAAACATCCTTATATAGTTGGTGATACCGACAAACTTCGTACCGGCGAATCCAGTATAGTCGGTGAAACTGATCGCCAGTCCTGCGACAATAGGGATGGCAGTGAAGATGAGAAAGCCTAAGAAGTTAGGCAGAATATACAGATACCCACTCAAGGCTTCCCGCTTCTCAAGGGAGGTCATTTTTCGTTTTCTCATAGCAGCTTCCTGTTTATATGACTTGAATAAAAGCCAGAAGCGCCCACAGCTTACAGGTAATCCGTGGGCTTCTTTCTGGCTTTCAAAGCGCCCCCCTTACCTGTTATTTGCGATAACTTCGCTCCTGAGCCTGTAGAAGTTGGTGAATGTTTGATCCAGGGTCTGTTCCCCGATCAGATAGAGTTGAATCTCCTGGCTGAAAGCGTCGTTAATCTCGCCATAGTACGTCTCTGTCCCCTGCTCTGTGCCGACCTTTGCCGAGAAACGGTACTCCACGCCGGGAACCGTAACAAGGCGCTGATACTCAGCCAACGCCTCTGGGGTTGAGTAGGAAGGAACGTTTTTGGAACTGGCATATATCGTCGTACCTTGATCACTGGTAAGCGCCCATTCGATGAAATCATAAGCCTCTTTAGGATGCCTGGAACCAGCGGACACAACAAAGAACGAAGCCTGACCAACAGTTGAGCCTTGTGCTATACCGTCGAAAATCGGCATAGGAGCGGTAGCAACGTTAAAGTTACCTTTGAAAAGGTTATACTGCCAGTCGCCCATGATCATCATATACACGTTACCCGCGTCAAAGAAGGCGCCTACATCAAAGGTCCCTACGCTCATGTCCTCAATGCTGGGGTGGCTTTTGTCGCCAACATACATCTGGTAGAGGACTTCCGCATAACGGCGGGTGTAGGGCATGGGATCCGCGGTGAGGTATTCACCAGCAGAGGACGCGCCCAAGTTCATAGTCCACGGAGGGCAGAGTCCACCCCAGTATTTCTTGCTGCCCTCCGTGTAGGTAAGCTGCTTGGCAAGCTCAAGGTACTGGGTCCAGGTGAGATTGATGGGGTAAGGAAGTCCCTTAGCATCAAAGAGGTCTTTATTGTAGAAAAGCATCCAGGCAGAACCGGTTGTAGGCAGGCCATAAATCCTGCCGCTACGCATTGCGCCAGGGAGCGACGTGCTACGAATGGGGGCAAGGTCAAGACCAGAGCCTTGGATGTAAGAGCTTAGATCGAGCAGGGCGTTGTTGGTGATAAACTGCTGGGTTTGCGCAGGACTACGAATCCAGAAGATGTCCATGTCGCTGCCGCCAGCGGCAAGCACCTTAATCTTATCATCGTAGTCATCGTTTGGAATGCTGTGATACACAACACGGATGCCGGGATGACTTGCGTTGTAGGTTTCAACCAATTTGTTGACAATGGCATCGTTATCAGAATGTTCATAAAAGTTGATAACGAGTTCCCCACTTGATGACGGGGCAGCCTGCCGACTAGCCGAACCGAATACGACCATGCTTGCTGCGACAAACAGGATCACACCTAGAAAAAGTTTCTTCATAATAAAACTCCTCAAAAGCAAAAAATAAGAAACCATACGGTCTCTTGTACCCATGTTTGAACACAAATAGGTTATGTTTTGTTTACTGCGCCCGCGCTCTAGCCGTACTGTTTCTTTCCCTCAAGATGCAGGGGATCAGGCGTGTGGACAGCTCCGCATAGCGCCCCTCAATCTTTGCGATAAGCTGAGATATGGCCGCTTCCATCATCGCATTGATGTCCATCTCAAAGGCCGTGAGCGAGGGCAGGAAGAACGAAGCCGCACCAGCCGAAGAAATGATCGAGACAAGCGATATGTCTTTGGGGATATGCAAGCCCCTGCCCATGATACCAGCGATGATTCCCGTGAGCGCCTTGTCATTCATAACGATATACGCGCTTGTCTCGCTCCGTTCCCTCAACAGTGATTCAATACGATCGCGGACTGTTTCGTTTTCCCAGCCGTAAAAATACTCTTTGCCATCAATGTCAAAGTTGGTACAAAAGTAATGAAACGCCTCGTGAGTGTGCGTAACCGGGCCATAACCATCTTTGAACGATTTTTCAGACTGGTTGATAAAGTCAATATGCCAGTGTCCCAGTCCTTTCAGGTAACTGATGCAACGCATCATAGTGTCGAAAAAATCAACGTCGATGTAGCTTTCCGTTGGCGCTGAATCATCTCGCCCTAGAATGATGAAGGGCACTTCCATTTCTTTCAGCGTGGCTATGCGCCAATCGTGCTTATGTACCTCCATAAGAATGATGCCGTCAACCAATTCCTGAGCCAGCAGTTCCCTCAGTTCATCTTCACTGCCAGTTTGTAAGGTCCAAATAACCAAATGGTACGCGTGTCCCATAGCCTCTTTTGCGGCTCGTGTTATCAGGTCGATCTCAGAAAGCCCCAGCCCACGTTCCACAGCTGGAAACAGCATGGCAATAATATGCGTGCGTTTAGTTGCCAGACTACGGGCAATCGCACGGGGACTATAATGTAGTTCCTGTGCCACCTTGAGTATAAGTTCTTTCTTCTCAGCCGAGATTGGGCGCGTACCGTTGAGCGCGTAAGAAACCGTACTCACCGAAACACCCACCTTTGCCGCTACATCTTTTATCGTTGCCATTGCATCCTTATGATCGAAACGTTTCGATCATAATTATCATAGTATAGCTAAAAGTGGCTGTCAAGGAAAAAGTTTAGAATTTCTGTAATTATTCAAGTGATAGAAAAACAGGCTTTTTTCTATGCTTCTTTCCCAAAACCCCGAGGTTTATCAGAAAGCATACTGGCAATACACAAGCCCATCTATCGTCTAACTTCTCCAAGTGCCCCCATTTACATCCACCCCGCGTCTCAAAGTGTCTACGAGACACTCTCCGAGCATTGTGTTAGACTGAAAAAGGGTCCCGCCAAGGTTTTATGGGTATCCGCTTCACCTCAAGTCTAAAGACTTAGCTCTCAAGTCTTTAGACACTAGGTCAAGTTTTAGGGGTGATTTCTTCACTTTTTCCCGCACGTCCGGTCCAGTGTACAAGCCAAACCGCAGACTGTTTGATTTGCACATTGGTGATAATAACTGATGCTGATTCGTTTTTCACGATCAGTCTTCCTTTAGGTTCCATAAAGCCTCCTTCACAAGCCGCGAGAAGGAACAAGACCTCGCCGAAATATAGGGTAAACCGACGTATGCTCTTTACAAGATGTTAAAAAGCATATTCAGGGTAAAAATCAGGGCATACCGAGCAATAACGCTTTACCGCGCCTGTTAAGACATCCTCTGGGGGAATTGAACCCCCGTTGTCGGGATGAAAACCCGATGTCCTGACCACTAGACGAAGAGGACTAAACTATATATATGTAAGTTATAAAAACATTCCGATTGTGTCAAGTGTTTTTGATGAATGTTGGGTATCGTGTGTGGTATCTGACACCGCAGTGCAGTACGTGGCTTTAGACACTGAGACATTCACTATTAAAGCAAAATCGTCACCAGATCTATATAGAGGGTATGAGAGGACTAAGAATCTTAATAGAGAACGCCACTACCACGTCATATCCAAAATCGATCATGACGCGATGCTCTCCAAGAGGCGGAGTTCAAACAAATGTTCATGGACTTCGTCGAAAAAGCAAAAAAGAAGGTCCATTTTGAGCTTTGGAACTTCATGATTATGGATAACCATATCGATTTTCTCATAAAACCGAGCAAAGGCATCTCTTTATCCCAGATAATGCAGTGGATAAAAGGTAAAATGTACCATAGTACGACACGGTACGGTAACGCTTGAAGAGATAACGCCTGTGCATAGCAGAGTTCGTTGATTAACTGCGGCTCACACCTTCACAAGGGGCAATCAACGGCAATACCACCAGCTCAGGTGACGGAGACTGGGTGTTTGTGGATGACGGTACGTTTCGAGCGAGCTTTGTTACGGTGTCTGACACCAAACCCAGCGTGTGACTGCAATAAACAACAACACGTTGTTACGGTGTCTGACACCAAACCCAGCGTGTGACTGCAATAAACAACAACACTTAGACCCCCGTGGTGATTACGCGGCAGTAGCGCTTCTTTCCAGCCCGTAGCAAAAGCTCTCCGCTGGCGTCAAGGGCATCAGCGCCAAGTATTGTTGCCACATCGCCAATGGCGACAAGCTCGCCCCCGGCCTGCGCCACAAACGCGCCGCCCTGCTGGACAAGCCTGCGCCCTTCACTCTTGGTGGAAACCAATCCCGCGTCAAAGAACAGGTCAACGATGTTGTAACCACCATCGAACTGAGCCGCCGGCAAGGTAAGTTGCGGCATGGCATCTTTATCGCCACCATTGCCAAATGCGGCGCGCACCCCAGAAAGCGCCTTGTCCGCCTCGGCTTTGCCGTGTATCAGGGCTGTTACTTCCCAAGCCAGCCGTTCCTTGGCGTCATTCGGGTTTGTACCAGCGGCGCAGAGTCGCTCACACTCCTTAATGGGTAGAAACGTAAACATAAGCAGGAAGCGCCGGACATCAGCATCATTGACATTGCGCCAGTATTGGAAAAAGTTGTAGGGGCTCGTGATTGCGGGGTCAAGGAAGACAGCGCCTTTCTCGGTCTTGCCCATCTTCTTGCCATCAGCTGTACATACAAGCGGAAAGGTAAGAGCAAAGGCTTCAGCGCTTTCAACACGGCGGATGAGGTCAATGCCAGCAACGATGTTCCCCCATTGGTCGTCCCCGCCGATTTGTAGGCGGCAACCATGAAGTTTATATAATTGTAGGAAATCGTAGCTTTGCAGGAGCTGGTAGTTAAACTCAATGAACGAGAGTCCGGTTTCCATGCGCAGTTTGTACGCCTCAAAACTGAGCATACGATTAACCGAGAAGTGGCGGCCAATATCCCGCAGAAAGTCAATGTAGTTAAGGTTGGCGAGCCAGTCTTTGTTGTTTACCCACTGAATCTTATCACTATCAGCCCCAAAGAAGCGGTTAAGCTGGGAACTGATGGCCACAACATTCGCATCGATCTGCTCATAGCTCAGTATCTTGCGCAGCTCGGTCTTGCCGGACGGGTCGCCAATTCGCGCCGTACCACCGCCAACCACCACTATGGCCTTATGCCCATCCGCCAGAAGATGGCGAAGGGCAAAGTACGGGACCATGTGGCCGATGTGCAGGCTCGGGCCAGTGGGATCACAGCCCTCGTAAAAGCTGACTGGCCCCTCATCCATAAGGCAGGACAGCCCATCAGGATCACTGCATTGCTGAAAGAAACCACGCGTTCTGAGATTTTCCAATGTCGAATTCATAATCATCCTCCGAATATTTAGAAGAGATTATACCGTAATCTGTATGAAAGAGTGAAGGTACGCAAAAGGGATGTACACGGACTGGGACGTGGCATATTGTGCCTCAAGCACATCACGTCTCGTATAAAATTTTGTTTTATGCTATCTTGTCATTGGAGGATCATAATGAAGAAATTCGTATTAACAGGGTTTGTCGCTCTGGTTCTGACATTCTCAGCCCATCCCCAGCCAGTCTACACTGATGAAGCCGGGAACTGGTTTGATCGCGGCGTCGCAGCTTACAATGACGGCGATCTCTACGGGGCTATAGATGCCTATACACAGGCGCTTGCCATCAGGCAGAACTACCCCGAAGCCTTGAACAACCGTGGCGGTTTATACGCCCTGCTTGGGGACTATGCGGCGGCAATCATGGACTGTACCGAGGCGCTTGCCATCAGACAGGACTATGCCGAAGCATTCAGTAACCGTGGTTTTGCGTACAAAGCCATGGAAAACTATGAGGCGGCCATCAGCGACTATGAAAACGCCCTTGCCATTAAGCCAGACTTCATCAATGCCTGGTATAACATGGGCGGCGCTTACTTTCAGCTTGGCGATTATAAAAACGCCATAGACTGCCAGAACTATGCCATTGCGCTCGATCCTGACTATGCTGCCTCGTACTACAATCGCGCCAACGCTTACTACGAGCTTGACGACTACGTCGGCGCCGTAGCAAACTACACTCAGGCGATTAACCTGGCTTATAATGATGCCCGCGCCTATTACAATCGCGGCAACGCCTATAGCGCTCAGGCTGACTATGAGAGTGCGGCAAGCGATTATCAGGCAGCGTTGGAACGCGAGCCGGACTTTGCCGAGGCGTACAACAACTTGGGCATTGCTTATAGCGGCAAGCACGACTATGAACGGGCGATTGAGAGCTACACTCAGGCGCTTACCCTTGTTCCTGATTATGTCCGCGCCTTTTACAACCGTGGTAATGCCTACATTGCCGGGCCAAATGACCACAACAAAGCCATAGCGGACTACACAGCGGCCATTACGCTTGACCCGACATACATCAAAGCCTGGCTCAACCGAGGCGCGGCTTATGACGACATTGGCGAGTACGACAATGCCCTTGCTGATTTCAGCCGCGCTCAGGAACTTAACCCCCAAGATACCGCCGTCTATAACAACATGGGGATAAGCTTGAAGAAAAAAGGTGAATATGAGCAAGCCATAGCCTCATACACAAAGGCCCTTGAGATTGATCCTCAATGCGCAATCGCCTTGAATAATCGGGGCGCGGTGTATGTGTCCCTGACTGACTATAACAAGGCCATACTTGACTTCACCCTGGCACTGGAAATCGACCCTGAGCTAAGCGAGGCTGACGCCAATCTCAACATCATCCGCGCTCTGGCGCAATGATGCCGTGTGTATTGTGTTTCGTTGATGTTTCACCATGCGCCCCGTGTGGGCGCATAAAAACAACTAGATAAGGAGTAAACTGTTATGACAGACGAAGTAGGTGATATTATTGCGCGGATAAAGGTCTTGCGTGAAATTGAGGATATTTCCGACGAGACTCTGGCACGGGAACTGGGTTTTGATACGCTTGAGTACAAACAGTGGGAATCTGGCAAGAAGGACTTCCCTATTGGCGCTCTAGTTGAGATTGCAGCGCGTTTCAAGGTGGATCTCACCGAGCTGATAAGCGGAGAAACGCCTAAGCTCAAAACCTATTGCCTCACCCGCGCTGGACGCGCCCCGGAAGTGAGCCGCAGGCCCATGTATGTATACTGGAACCTCGCGTACAACTTTCACCGGAAGAAAGCGGAACCGTTTATGGTTGAGGCCCGGGCTGACACTGAATCAAAGCCCATCAGCCTCAACACTCACCCTGGGCAGGAATTTGATTATGTACTTGAAGGGCATCTGCGCATTTCTATCGGTGGCCATGAAATGGAGCTTGGCCCCGGAGACAGTGTCTACTACGACTCTAACGATCCCCACGGCATGAAAGCCGTCGGAGGAAGTCCTGCTCGCTTTTTAGCCTTTGTTTTCTAGGAGATTAAAACATGCTTGAACGTTATGTGTCTTTACTCAACTTTACATCGTATAAAGATTTTTACGCTAATTATTCGGTAAAGACGCCGGATAATTTTAACTTTGCTTACGATGTGATCGATACGCTGGCAAAAGAGAAGCCGGCGGAGCGCGCCATGTTCTGGTGCGACGAAAAAGGCGCGGTGGCGGAGTTCAGCTACGCCGATATGCAGCGCCTTTCAGACCAGGCCGCACAGGTTTTCCTTGACGTGGGAATCAGCAAGGGCGATCCAGTTATGCTTATCCTCAAACGTCGCTGGGAATACTGGCCAATACTGATCGGACTCCACAAGCTCGGCGCCATTGCCATTCCCGCGACCCATCTGCTCACCACCAAAGACATTGTTTACCGCTGTGAGGTCGCGGACATTGCCGGCATTGTGTGTGTTGATGACGCAGAGGTTATATGCCATATCAACGAGGCTGAACAGAAGCTCCGCGAGGCAGGCAAGCCGTTCCCTCGCATCAAAGCCTTCAGCCGCTCGGTTCATAGCCCGCCCGACGCTTTACCCGCAACCGCGCCCTGGCTCGACTTCAAGGCGCTGATGGACTGTGCTGCACCGTTCACGCGCCCACAGGAACCAGTTAACACGAACAGTGACATCATGCTGTTGTACTTCACGTCTGGCACTACAGGTATGCCAAAAATGGTACGCCACGACTTCGCCTATCCCCTTGGTCACATTATGACCGCACAATTCTGGCAACAGGTACAGCCTGGTGGTCTACATCTCACTGTGGCTGACACTGGCTGGGCAAAAGCCGCGTGGGGCAAAATCTACGGCCAATGGCTCTGTGGTACTGCTATCTTTGTCTACGACTACGACCGCTTTGTGCCACACACCATGCTTGAGGTCATCACCCGACATCGGGTTACTACCTTCTGTGCGCCACCGACGATCTATCGCTTCTTTATAAAGGAAGATTTAGCGAAGTACGATTTCTCGGCCTTAAAGCACTGTTCAGTTGCTGGTGAGCCGCTCAACCCGGAAATCTATGAGCAGTTTCTAGCCGCCACTGGGCTTGAACTCCGTGAAGCATACGGCCAGACTGAACTCACGGTTGTGCTTGCCACCTTTCCCTGGCTCACGCCCAAACCCGGGTCCATGGGCAAACCCTCACCAGGCTATGACATTGACCTTGTACGCGAGGATGGCTTGTCCTGCGATATGGGTGAGGAAGGTCAAATCGTGGTAAGAACCAACAGGCATAAACCCGCTGGTATGTTCGGCGGCTATTACCGTGACGACGAGCTTACGCAAAGCGTATGGCACGATGACATCTACTACACTGGCGATATGGCATGGAAAGATGAGGATGGCTATTTCTGGTTTGTAGGCCGTTCCGACGATGTGATAAAAAGCTCTGGCTACCGCATCGGTCCCTTTGAGGTGGAAAGCGCCCTTCATGAACACCCGTCCGTGCTAGAATGTGCCATCACTGCCGTGCCAGACCCAGAGCGTGGCGCCATAGTTAAAGCCACAGTAGTGCTTGCCAAAGGCTGGAACCCGAGCGACAAACTCAAGGTAGAACTGCAAAACCACGTCAAGAAAACCACAGCCCCATACAAGTATCCGCGCATCATTGAGTTTGTGGACGAGCTTCCCAAAACCATCAGCGGCAAGATTCGCCGAGTGCAGATACGGGAAGACAACGACACACTGCAATAGTGATTGACAGGGAAAGCCGCGTTCGTAAATGCGCATGCGGTGTCAGACACCACACACACTCACGAACATGCGGTGTCAGTGTAACGTGCCATGAAAAATAGGAAAATTTGATACACAAAGTCAAGTGAATTTTCAAAAAAATAAAATATTTTATAGCCAAACGTCGTATAACGGCGTGCGGACGAAGCCCGCATGCCGTTATACAAAATCTACGGAACACCTTGCTCCTTCATCCACCCATTCCTCTACGGAATAAGCGCTGAAACCATCGGTCCCCACGGCCCCTGCTTCCCGCCGCTATTCTCTATCTGTACTGCAAAATACGTTGTATGCCCACTTTCGTTGTAGTCGAATTGCACGAGATGCTTCTTCCGCATGGTGTAGAATGATTTGCGTAAATCATCTGGACGCGCGGGCGGTGTTTCACCGGGCGCAACCACGCTGTACCATATCCGATAGCCCTTGTTGGCAGGGTTGGCGGAACTGCCAGTAACGTAGACTATCTTGACGCCCAGCTCGTGCCGTCCCATCAGATAGGTCTCAACCTTTACTTGGTCCGTAGGAATGGGGCTTGGCGTGTGAGTACTGTTGGGGGGCTTGAGTTTCAAAGCCACAAAGTCCGAATCTGTAAGGGGCGGGCTAAGGAAGTAGCGCTTTTTTATGTCCCGCATTTCCGCGGTCAGCGCGTCGAAGGATTCCTTACACCGGGCATTTGCCACTGGTGTGCGCGTGTTGTCGTTCTGCGACGCGTCTAATGCGTTTTCCGCAGCTGTCGCCAGTGTTGAAAGGTTCTGTACAACGCTTTCCGCGATTCCCCACTTCTGGAGATACGTTGTGATGATGGTAATCCATACCTTTACCATTGCTAAAATGGCATCCCGCGTTCCCGGGAGCCAATCCGATCTTTGACTCATGAGTTAAGTCTCCTTTTGTATTGAGATTGAAGTGTTTTTATTCCAAGCGCTGTTCTGTCTAAAGACTTTGGAGTAATGTCTAAAGACTTTGAGGTAATGTCTAAAGACTTTGAGGTAATGTCTAAAGACTTTGGAGTAATGTCTAAAGACTTTGGAGTAATGTCTAAAGACTTTGGAGTAATGTCTAAAGACTTTGGAGTAATGTCTAAAGACTTTGGAGTAATGTCTAAAGACTTTGGCCGGGAGGAAGATAAACGGTAAGCAATCAGATGTCCGGTGGACCTCTGATGGCGTCTCAAGTTCATAAGACTATTCTATCGGTCTGTGAAAGAAATGTCAAGAGGTTTCTCCAAAAAATTTTGTTTTTTCTTGCCAGTTCTAAGCCACACCAGCTGCCTCAGCCGCTCCTGAAACAGGAACGACGTACACTGATCAGCACGTGCGCTTATCGGTCAGCGTACAAGCTGTACGTTGTCATGCTTGCCGTATCCTGAAGCTGGTGCGCTGGATTGGCGAAGGACCAAAGGCAGCAACACCGCACAACTCAACAGAGAGAGAGCGCTTGATCAAGATCAGCGATCAGATCATCACAATGTTCAATGCCCACGGACAAACGCATGAGCCGCTCATTGACACCGGACGCAGCGCGCATCTCAGGCGGAATGGCACTGTGGGTCTGTACCAGTGGATAAGTCATAAGGGACTCAACCCCGCCAAGGCTCTCGGCAAAGAGGATGAGCGAGAGGTTTTTCAAAAGTAACGGAACATGGTTTGCGTCTTTCAAGTAAAACGACACCATGCCGCCAAAGCCACGGGCCTGGACGCAGGAAAGGGCGTATTGAGGGTGATCGGTGAAGCCTGGATAAAACACACGCTCCACACGCGGGTGTTTCGCGAGATAAGCCGCGATCCGCTGGGCATTATCCTGACAGCGTTCCATACGCAGCGGCAAGGTCTTTATGCCGCGCAGAGTGAGCCATGTGTCAAACGGCGACAAAGTCGCGCCTTCACTTCGCTGAATGGTCCGTAACGGCTCCTCCAGTTCCCTGTTTGAGGCAACAAGCACGCCGGAGAGGGTATCGTTATGGCCTGCAAGGTACTTGGTTCCGCTATGAATAACGATATCAGCGCCAAGGGGGAGCGGATTCTGGAAATAGGGGGAGAGAAAGGTATTATCCACTATGAGCAGTCCCCCGTGTTCGTGGATAAGCGCGGCGCAGCGGGCAATGTCGCTCACGTTCATCATGGGGTTAGAGGGCGTTTCGATAAAAAGCGCCCGTGTTTCAGGCCGAAGCGCCGCTGACACAAGGGCAAAATCACTCGTGTCTACCCATGAAAAGGCAAAGCCATAGGGGACATAAAAATCATTGAACAGCCGGTACGTTCCGCCGTACAGATCGGAGGAGACTACAAAGTGGTCTCCGGGCTTAAACAGCTTTATAAGCGCGGAGATTGCGCCCATACCTGTAGCAAAAGCAAGGCCGTAATTCCCCTGCTCAAGCATAGCCAGCGTTTGTTCCAGTTCGTTCCGTGTGGGGTTCTCGCACCTGCTGTAATCAAAGCCGGTACTTTGCCCCAGCTCAGGGTGGTGGAACGTGGCGCTCTGATAGATTGGCACACTGATCGCGCCAGTCGTCTTATCAAACGGCGTCGCTCCATGTACGCATAAGGTTTCTACTTGCACTGCATTATTCCTCACTGTATTAGTCAATATGGCGGAAGTTTTCTTCCGCCGCTGTTTATCAAAAGTGTTAATCGTGCGAAGGGTTCTCCCGCACGAGATCGATCGCGTTTGAAACCACCTCCTGAACCTGCGCGGCAAGTTCCTCGTTGGTGAGGGCCTGGTCCGCGTAGAGGGAACCAATTAGTGAATGATGGTACATGGGTTTCATCGCGTTCAGGGCAAAAGCGGCCATGTCCGCTACGCAGTCATTACAGAGACAAAGCTCACCTTCATACGTCTTGAACTGTTTCTCAAGCTCGTCGAACACTAGTTTTTCTGCTTCATTTACCAGAAACTCAAAATCGTACTTATCAGTTAAAGCCATAAAAATCCCTTCCTCATATTAGATCGGAGCATTAGTATTATCCCTTTCGATATTGACGAATTTGGCGAACTTTGTCAGGAAGAGAAGTGAAATTCTCCCCACTGGTCCGTTTCGCTGTTTTGCCAGAATGATCTCGGTTTCGCTCCCCAATTGGCGCGCTTGTTCTCGCTCCTCTTGAGTCTTGTCGGCTTCCCGTGAGCGATGGATAAGCATAACCACATCAGCATCCTGTTCAATGGAACCTGATTCGCGTATGTTTGCGAGGTTTGGCCGCTCCCGCTCTGCCTCTCGCGTAAGCTGAGAAAGAACCACGATGGGAATGTGCAGTTCCCGCGCCAGACTTTTCAGGGAACGGGAAATTTCGGCTATCTGCTCATGACGGGGGAGCTTATAGTTTTCAGAACTGATAAGCGTGAGATAATCAATGAAGATGATTTCTATCTTTTCCTGAGCGCGGAGTCGTCGTGCCAGCGCCCGAAGGTCAAGGAGCTTCATGTTTGGCATATCCACAATGTAGAGCGGGGCTTCATAGATACGCGCCATGGCTTCCTGAAGCTGGAAGTAATCGCTCTTATCAATGAAGCCGGTTCTGATCTTGTTTGCATCGATCATAGCCTCGCTTGAGATGATGCGGAGCATAAGCGATATGTCTGACATTTCCAGTGTAAAGAAAGCCGCGGGGATATTGCCATGCTTGTTATGAATGGCAATGTTGGCGGCCATGTTCAGAGCAAACGCTGTCTTACCCATGGAAGGCCGCGCTCCAATGATGATAAGCTCCGAAGGCTGAAAACCAGAGGTGAGCTTGTCAAGTTCGTCAAAACCAGAGGGAATACCGGTGTACTCTTGTTTGGAGTTATACAGGCGCTCAATGAAGTCCGACGTTTCCTGAACAATAACTTTGATGTCCCGAAATGAAAAGGTCTGCCGTTTGTCGCTTAGCTCAAAAATTTTCTGCTGAGCTTCCTCAAGAAGGAAGCGAGCATCGAGTGATTCATCAAAGGACTGGGCAATCACATCGCGGGACACGCGAATCAGGGCGCGTTTCAGTGAATACCCCTGCACGGTCTGGGCGTAGTATTCGATGTTAGTGCTTGATGGCACGATATTGGTGAGGGATGCCACATACGCCGGGCCTCCGGCTTCATCCAGTTTCCCGTTCTGC
This sequence comes from Treponema sp., assembly GCA_031267685.1. Taxonomy (GTDB): domain Bacteria; phylum Spirochaetota; class Spirochaetia; order Treponematales; family Breznakiellaceae; genus JAIRMT01. Next base: position 13,694 of record JAIRYV010000105.1, on the reverse strand, counting down.
CGTAGTTCCTCACTTACCGTGAGAATATCTGCCTCAAGGCCCTTGTCGGTAAGGTTCTGAATCGCTTCATACACCTTACCGTTGGCATTGGAATAAAAATCGTCGGGACGAAGGTACTGTATGGCCGTTGTTATGGCGTCTTTGTCCATGAGCAACGCGCCGAGAGTCGCCTGCTCCGCCATATCATCGTGGGGAGGAATGTTATTCCTAATATCCGCGTTGGCCATACTGGTAAAAGCTACTCGGTTACAGGAACCGCTTCCTCTGCCTGAACAGGCGCTGCATCGACAGGCACAGGAACTGCGGCATCGGCAGGCGCTTCTTCTGAATGGCGGCGACGGCGGTTGGGACGCGCAGTTTCGGGCTTGGTTTCGGGCTTCACTTCCTGTGCCTGAACTGTAACGTTCATCTCAGCGGCGGCACTCTCGTAGAGCTTTACCGAAACCTTATACTTACCCACGCTTTTGAAGCTGTTACCAGTAAGCTCAATGCGTTTGCGCTCGACAGGGAAGCCCTGCTTGGTAAGCTCGTCGGCTATGGTTTGGCTTGTTACCGCGCCATAGAGTTTTCCGTTTGCGCCGGCGGGCATGATGATCAGCAGGTTCAGCGCCTCCAGTTTTTCGCGGATACTGGAGGCGTCCTTACGCTTTTCCTGCTTACGGGCTTCGATTTCACCCTTACGCGCCTCAAACTGTTTAATAACGCGCTCCGTGTAGGGAAACGCGATACCGCGTGGGAAAAGATAGTTGCGGGCATAACCCTTTGCGACTTCCTTCACATCACCTTCCTCACCCAAGGGGGCGAGGTCTTTGTTTAAAATAACTTTCATACAACAAGCTCCTATAAAGATTTAGCGGATATAAAACACGAACACGCGCTTACTTCCCCGGAGTAGAGGAAGGTCCGCTTAGATTGAGCGCCCGAAACGGCACCCAGTTTTCAGCAATACCCAGTAAGAGTAGCGCCATCAGAACAAGCATGTTAATACCTGGACTGAGACTTAAAAATACAATAAACACATACGCCGCTATGCGTAGAAACAATGGCAAAGCCCTCAGCGTCATAAAGTGAAAGAAAATCCCGAGTCCCTGGGCCAGATACAGCAGGGCGCAAGCCACGAGTAGATTCCAGCCCGCGACTTCAATCGGTATGAACGTGAAAAAGCTCCCGGCCAGTGCCACCAGCAGAGACGCAGACAGCACCCAGATAAGTGGGCTGTCTACATGAAAGTGAATCAGGTTGCCCCGCGTCTTGTGCTGGATAAGCCGGATAAACACAAGGCTGAACTGGCGGCTTACTAGAAAGATCAGAAAGCAGGAAACAAGCGCCCCACCCCGCAGTCCCACAAAGTCAAGCAGGTTTATCAGCGTCTCTGGCGTGAGGTATTGCTCAAGCATGGAGAGTTGTACCACATCGGTTCCGGCCTGTGTCAGAGTCAGTTCCCGCAAGAGATCCGCCTGAGTGCTAATAACTTCGTGAAAGTTAGACGCTTCACTGTTGATAAACAGCAAGAACAGTACAGCGCCCAGGCCGCTGACAATAATGAAACGGTACGCTTCTCGTATCCGCGCCCAGTGAGCCACAGGCGATGCCATCGCGGTGAACAGTATGGCCAGAACAGTGAAGTAGATACAGTCCCACCACGGGAACATCGCCACCGTCTGCGGCGAAAAGAGCGCGAGACAGAATCCGTTGCCGAGTATGGCGGACAAGGCGCAGAGCCAGGCTGATACCGGATTATACCCATAGGCCATAAACCCAAGCGGCGCGAGAAAGAAAAATGACAGAAGCCCGCTCCGCATGAAAAACACGCAGAGCGTGGCGCATACCAGAGCCGGAATCCAAGCTATATCGCCTGACGACTCACGAGTGAACACGGTGGCCTATGCTTATTCAGCGACGAATGGAAGCAGCGCGAGGATTCTGGCGCGTTTGATGGCCAGAGCCAGCGCCCGCTGATGCTTGGCGCAAGTGCCAGTGATGCGACGCGGCAAGATTTTCCCCCGCTCGCTGATAGACCGGCGCATGGTATCCGCATCCTTGTAGTCTATCGTGAACTTCTGGAGGCAGAACTTACAGACCTTTTTTTTGAAGAAGATCTTGCCTTTCCCGCCCAGCATGCCGTTACGGGTTCCGCGTTCGTCGCTGTCCCGCCCATCCATATCCACGCCGCGGTCCTGCCGGAACGGGCGCTCGCTTCGCTCATTTTCAACATATCTCTCATCAGACATATTTTTTCTCCTTAATAAACAGTTTTGTCGCATGAAACACCTTACGGCGCATCATTACTAAAAAGGAATATCATCGGCAAAGCTATCGCCGTTGTTTCCTTGTGGTTCACGCGCCGGCGGACCCTGATAGGGACTTTCATTCCGGCGCTCCTGATATGGCCCCTGCCCATAAGACGACGAGGACGGCATGACGCCGCCACCCGAACCTGGGCTGCTGCCCAACGGATTGCTGCCGAGAAGCTGGATATTGTTTGCCACAATCTCGACCTTGGAACGGTTCTGGCCATCCTGTTCCCAGCGATCCTGCCGAAGTTCGCCATCAACACCCACGAGTTTGCCTTTGATGAGGTACTGGTTAAGGGTTTCGCCCTGCCTACCCCAGATAACAATGTCGAAGAAGTTGGCCTCATCGACCCATTGCTCGCCATTCTTACGTCGCCGGTTCACTGCGATAGAAAACTTGCAAACAGCCTGCCCGTTGGCAGTGTACTTAAGCTCCGCATCACGGGTCAGTCTTCCTATCAGGACAACGTGATTGAGATCCGTCATAACGCCCCCTAATCCTCGATCTTCACGAAGAGGTACTTGACCAGATTAGCATTGAGTTTAAAAATCCGATCTAGAACCGTAATCTTTGCCGGATCAAGGCGAAGCGTGAAAAGCACATACCTGCCACGCGTTCGTTTTTTAATCTCATACGCGAGTTCCCGGTCACCGAGTTCATCGGTCTTCACGATATCAGCCCCGTGATTGGCCAAGTCGGCTAGAACCTGTTCCCGGCCTGCCTTGTGTTGGTCTTCTTCCAACGGGAAGATGACCGTCAGTTCATACTGACGCATTGTGTCCTCCTTACGGACTATAAAAATGGCCCGCCATACAGCGGACAAAGAGGTATACTGATAGTACAGAAAGAGTGGATGAGTGTCAAGGCCGGTGGTAGCTGGGCATGGTCAAGGTTAGACATCCCCACGCCGATAGTAAAGGTAAAGGACTGACACAGTGGTGTTATATTGAGGGAAGTAAGTAAATGAAAAAAAAGATCAACTTTGAAGATAACATTTTTATCCTTAGCATGAGGGTACGTATGATTCGGGACTTGCTCCTATTGGAAACCGATACAGAGCTGTTTCTGAAGAAAACGCTTGAGGATATTGACTTTATCGATACTACCCTCGTGACCCTTCTCAAGAATCTCTCTGAAAATGTCTATCTCATTGAGCGAGACGAGCAGTTTGATAACCTTTCTGAGATCGAGTGGCAGTTTTCGCAGGTTCTCTCCTTGTTTCTGAACGGCTCCGGCAACATTTCCGCCACTCTCTTCCCCTCTTTTCGTGAGCGTATCGTGTTTTTAAGCAATCAGAGTCTTTCCCGCAAGCGAATCATTGATGCGTTGGTCAATTCCACAGTAGTTACCGAGCCTTTGGTAGGTCCCCGTGAACTAAGGGGCCTGCTCGGCTGAGTCATGCGGATCTCTGGTGGTCTCTTACATGGTCAACAGGTGAAAGTACCTGCGGGACTCATCAGGCCAGCTATGGATCGCATGAGAGAATCTGTCTTTGCCACCCTGGGAGACCTTAGCGGCCTATCCTTCCTTGACCTGTTTTCAGGAAGCGGCATTATCGCACTAGAAGCGGTTTCACGCGGCGCCTTTCCGGTTGAGGCTGTGGAAAAGGACCCGCTGAAACGAAAGACTCTGCTTGAAAACGTAGCTATTGCTCCATTTCGTATCAAGTGCCGCTTCATGGCTGTGGAGCTGTATGTACAGCGCGTCAAAACGCCCTTTAACATCATCTTCTGTGATCCACCGTTTTCCTATCAGTTCAAATGGGAACTGGTCAAAGCCATTGCCGCCTCGCCCCTTATGGTTGAAGGTTCGTGCCTGCTTATACACCACCCCAGCGAAGAAGTGCCTGGCAACATGGAAAAACTGAGACTGGAACAGTCAAAAAAGTATGGACATTCTGTAGTTGACTTTTTTATTTATGTATGATTCTCAGGCATGATCCTTGTTGCTAGTTTTTGAAAAAAAAGAAATAATACGGACAAGGTTCGGATATGGATTACAAAAAAATTTTTGAACGCTTTGAAAAAGAGAGCGTGAGCCCGCGGGACAATAGTCCCGTGTTTACCAAAACTACCGCTAAACCACCAACGCTTGACGCGGCGCAGAAAGTCGCGCTCAACCGCAAGGGTAATGTGTTATTTAACTCAGGCAGCGCTGAAAATATTGAGAATGCACGAAAGATTTTTCAGACCACTGGCTATTCAGATGGCCTGAGCCGGATCGGCGATGTCTACAAGAAGCAAGGACGCTACATGGATGCCCTCCGTATGTACCAGATCGCGCCGAATCACAAAAAGTTTGATGAACTTACCATGCAATTGGCAGCAATCATACAAAATCTATTACATAACAAGGACGCTCCCCATGAATAACGAGCGCACACAGAGCAAGAACGATGATTTTAACTTAAATGCCCCTACATCTATATCAAATCCAGAGCGGGACCTGGCGGAAGTGTCGGAATGGTCAAAAAAGGGGTATCAGTATCTGAAAGAGGAACGAATCTCAGACGCTATAGAGTATTTTAACAAAATTCTGACCATTGACAAGAACAACAGCTACGCTCTAGTAGGTATAGGCGACGCTTACCGCAAATGGGGCGCGTTTCAAGAGGCCGTGAGCTACTACCAACGCTGTCTGAATAGCCATCCGGAAAACAACTACACCCTCTTTGGCCTAGCAGACTGCTACAAGATGCTCAACCAGTACAATAAAGCCATTGAAATTTGGAAGCAGTACCTTCACCACGACGACAAGAATATCACCGTGCTTACGCGGATAGCCGACGCTTACCGAAAGGTACATGATTTCAAGCACTCAAAGACAATGTACCTTCGGGTTCTCACTATGGAAGAAAGAAACCCCTACGCCATCATTGGTCTTGGGCATCTCTATTACGATTTCAAGGAATACCATGATGCACTCTTTTACTGGGGAAAGATGCTTGAGTTCCATCGGGATAATGTGGACATCCGCGTACTCACCTCCATCGGAAATTGCCATCGCAAGCTCAAGACCTTCAGTGAAGGTCTTGCCTATTTTGAGAAGGCCCTGCACCGCGATCCATACAACTTCTACGCCCTCTTCGGCCTCGCGGACTGTTACCGGGGACTTAACCAACAAAACCGTTCCCTTGAGTACTGGAACCGCATCCTGGAGCAAGACCCGCGTAACAAGGTGATCCTGACCCGCGCTGGCGACGCTTACCGGAATCAGGGCGATTATGAGCGGGCCGTTGAGTATTACGAGCGCGCCCTGAATATCGAGTTTGATACCTACGCCGTGCTGGGTCTGGCGCTGGTGGCCAGAAATCAAGGTAAACACGAAGAAGCCATTGCCTCGCTCCATCGGCTTATCCAGCAAGCTCCGAGCAACCACCGTTTTTACCTTGAGATGGCTGATTGTTATATCAAAAAGGGTGAAACCGATAACGCTATTGAAACGCTTGAGGAATTTCAGCGCTTGGGAATCAGAAGCAGTCCAATTATCGAGCGTCTTGAGCAACTGAAATCATGATCAGACACGCGCTGGCGGGGCTTTCCCTCGCAGAACTACAGAACTTACTGCAACCACTTCCAGCTTTTCGCGCCAGGCAGGTGTTTCACTGGCTGGCACAAGGTGTTCCCTCGTTTGAGGCCATGACCGACCTCACACTCCCATTACGCCATGACTTGGCAAATCGTTTCTTGCTCTATTCAGCGACAGTTTCACAGCAACTTGAAGACAACGACGGCACAGTTAAGCTGCAACTCAGCCTTCAGGACAATACCCGTATCGAGGCAGTGCTGTTAAGCGACAATGAGGGGCGCAAGACAGCCTGTCTTTCCACGCAGGCAGGCTGTCCAGTTGCTTGTGTCTTTTGCAAGACCGGCTCCCTGGGCTTCTCGCGTAACCTCAGTTCCCCAGAAATCGTTGAGCAGTTTCTGCACCTCAGCTCTATCGCGGACATTGCAAACATTGTCATCATGGGTATGGGAGAACCGCTCCTGAACCTTGAAGCCCTCTGCGCCGCCCTTGCCGTGTTTACTGGCGATCTGGGCATATCCAGACGGCGTATCACCATATCCACCAGCGGTATTGTCAAAGGCATCCGCGAACTCGCCAGCAAGAGACTGGGCGCACGGCTGGCCTGCTCCCTCACCACCGCCGATCCCACACTCCGGGAACAGCTCATGCCCATAGCCCGCGCCAATCCCCTTCCCCGCCTGCATGACGCACTCGCCTATTACCAGCAAGAACAGGGACAGCGCCTCACACTGGAAGCCGTGTTACTCGGCGGCATCAATACCCGCGAAATAGACGCCAGGGCGCTTGGCGCTTTTGTCCGTGGCCTTGATGTTGTCATAAACCTTATCACCTGGAACCCGATATCCGGCTTATGCTTTGAGGGCAAGCCTCTCCGTGAACCCAGCCGCCGGGAAGTGGAACGCTTTGGCGCCTTACTTGAACAGCAGGGCATTCAGGTAACGCGGCGTTTCAGGAAAGGCATTGGCATAGCTGGCGCCTGTGGCCAATTAGGTTTTAATCCACATAAGCAGATGGACACTACTATGTCAGATACCACCAGGTAGAGCGTCGTAGTTTTTAATTCCCAATTCCGAAAGCGTCCAGTCTTCCACCAGACGACCAACATCGCGGTAAGAGGTACAGCGCAGGGCGTTTTTCGCCAGCCTCCCGCAAGATGCCTGCGTTACGTTCCGAATCACCCACTTTATCCGCGGTATTGCCGACGCGTTCATGCTGAACTCGTCCAAGCCTAGCCCTAATAGTAACGCCGTGAATAAGGCGTTACCCGCCATCTCGCCGCACATAGCCGCCGTGATGCCCTTCGCATGCGCCGCATCAATGATCTGCTTGAGAGAACGCAGTATCGCCGGATGAAAAGGCTGCGCCAAATAGCTCACCTTCTCATTACCCCGATCCACGGCAATAGTGTACTGCACAAGGTCGTTAGTTCCTATTGAAAAAAAACTCGACTTCTCTGCCAAAATATCAGCGGTCAGAGCCGCAGAAGGAATCTCTATCATGGTTCCCACCGGAATAGCTTCAGCAAACGCCTTTCCCTGCTTGCGAAGCTCAGACTTAGCTTCTTCCAGCACAGCAAGCGCCTGTTCCAGCTCCTCAATGCCGGAAATCATGGGGAACATGATCCGCAGGTTGCCAGATACACCAGCACGGAGCATAGCCCTGAGCTGGGTTTTAAATAGCTCTGGCCGTGAAAGAGAGAAACGAATCGCCCGCCAGCCCAGTATGGGGTTGCGTTCATCAGACAACTGTAGCTCAGGGAGCAGTTTGTCCCCGCCTGCATCAGCAGTTCGCAGCGTTACCGGCAGGTTCCCCATAATCTCAAGCACATGGCTATACGCCTTAAACTGTTCTTCCTCACCAGTCGGCCTGCCTGCGGCGAGAAACAGAAATTCAGAACGGTACAGCCCAATCCCTTCGCAACCTGCACGAAGCGTGGCCTCAGCCTCCTCTGGTATCTCGATGTTTGCCTTGAGAGAGACCCGATACCCATCTCTGGTTTCTGCCGGCAGGTCGCGCAGCTTCCTCAGTTCCTTCAGCTGCTTATAGTAATGCTTCCGCTCGTGATCCATCTCGGTTTGAACGTTCTTTTCAGGGTTAACGATCAGCTCTCCAGAAACACCGTTCACGATCAGCATATCGCCGGTATTGATCTCCTTACTGGCACTGGAAAGCCCCACAAGCGCTGGAATCTCAAAGGCGCGCGCCAGAATCGCTGTATGCGACGTTGCCCCGCCCATGTCCATGACAATAGCCTTGACCCGCGCCTTGTTCATAGTAAGCGCATCAGACGGCAGCAGCTCGCGGCACACGAGGATCACGTCTTCACTCAAATCAGCGAGCGTTACCTTCTGTACATGGAGCAGCTTATTCACCAGACGGCGTAACACATCAGCTATGTCCACGGCGCGTTCCTGTAGGTAAGGGTCTGGCGAAGCCATGAGCATAGCGCTCATCTCATGAGAAAGCTCCTTAATGACCCACTCAACGTTCTGTAGAGAAGTCTCCAGCCGTTCCCTTACCTTACCCTGAAACTCCGTATCCTCAAGCATCATAAGATAGGCATCAAAAATTGTGGCATCTTCCCTGCTCACCTCCTGTTTCGTCTGGACATTCAGCGCCGTAAGCTCTGCTAAAGCCTCGTCATTGGCAGAAAGGAAACGACTCCATTCGGAGTCAAGCTGATTCTTTTGTATGCTGTAATGAGGAACTTCGCCTGTGTTATTGTCCAGATACACAAACGCCTTTCCAAGCGCAATACCAGGAGATACGGGATTACCAGTATACTTCTTCATAAAAGCCACCCATCTTTATTTGTGAATACAGTATACCCTGAACGATGAACTTTGTCAAAGCCGCAAACCTCGTGCTTCTTTGTTTATCATTTATTGTATCTTGACTCTATACCCGTTTACGAAAGCGCCGTATCTAACCCTCTTCACCCAGGCCATGCAGCGTTCTTGATCGAGAAGTGTCCCATTCTTCTAACGAAGAGTATATCATTCTGATAATGAGAAGTGTCTCGCTCTTCTAACGAGAAGTCTCTTAGTCTTCTAACGAGAAATGCCTCACTCTTCTAGCAAAAATTATATCCTGATAACGAAAAGTGCCTCTCATACAAGGAAGATGGATATAGTAGATATAATGCAGACAGCTATTCGGTAAGATCAGTGTCAGACGATCCTTCTGACCAGCATTCTTGTTTTCTCTGGGGAAATCTAGCCGCTGGATGATGCTTTGAATCTATAGAAGCAAAAGGTGTCCCCTTGAACCATTGTTCCTCTGTCTGCTAATATTGCTTATTATAAAATAGATGCTTTCAGATAAAGTGTTATATAGAGGCAGTATGCAATCATTAGGAATCAATATCGGCTCAACGAGCCTTAAAATGGCGCTCATGGATAAGGAGCGCGTAGTATGGAGCGCGGCGTTGCCCCACGAAGGCGATATCCCCGCAGTTACGCAGAACTTGCTCACCATAATTGAGGGACGCGTGAACCCAGGCGTCAAGACTCTCGTTACAGGTAACGAGGGGCGCTTTATGTTTAACGCCGCAGGAACACTGGAGCCGCTCTGCGTGGAGGCGGCGCTGAAAAGCCTGAACCTCAAGGCAAACGCGGTGGTCAGTATGGGCGGAGAAGACCTTGTCGTGTACTCACTCAACAGCGAGGGGCGTATTATCAACAACTTTTCCGGGAACAAATGCGCGAGCGGTACAGGCGAGTTCCTGAAACAACAGCTTGCCCGTATGGATATGACGCTGGAGGACATCGACAAGGTACCAGATACCGCAACCATATACCCGTTGTCCACCCGTTGTTCAGTGTTTATGAAGAGTGACTGTACTCATCGACTCAACAAGCGGGAGGCTACGAAGGACGACATTGTTTTGTCGCTATCCGACGTGATGGCCACGAAGGTGATCGATTTCCTGAAACGGGCAAAGGTTACGTCAGGCCGAGTGGTACTGACTGGCGGGATCACACTGAACCGGCACATCATCCGGTTTATCCGTAAGAAAGCGCCGGAGATCGAGTTCGTGATACCGGAGTCTGCGCCGGTGTTTGAGGCTCTGGGCGCAGCAGTGCTTGCCGCTGAAAGCGGGAGTCCGCTCCCTGACGCTGACAAGTTGCTGCGTCATAGCGAGATACTCTTCGGTAGCCTCGACACGCTCAAAAAATGGCAGGATAAGGTGAGGACTTTTGACAAGGCTGACGGTAAGGTTCGCGCCGACCGTGTCTACATACTGGGCGTAGACGGCGGATCGACCACTACAAAGGCGTGTCTGGTGGACATTGAGACTGATGAGATCGTGGCAAGCCACTATGGGCGCACTCACGGGGATCCAGTGAAGGCGCTCAAGGAGTGTCTTGGAATCATTCAGCAAAAGATAGTGTCTGACACTGGCGGTAAGAAGCTTACAATCAAGCTGGTAGCCACAACCGGCTCTTCGCGGGAGATACTCGGCGTGTTCCTTGAGACGTCTGGGGTGTATAACGAGATCATCGCCCACTCGGTTGGCACTACCTTTTTTGACCCGGATGTTGAAACGATCTTTGAGATCGGGGGTCAGGACGCGAAGTATGTTCTGCTCAAGAATGGTGTTCCCATTGACTATGCCATGAACGAGGCGTGTTCTGCTGGTACTGGCTCTTTTCTGGAGGAATCAGCAGCGGGTGATCTGTCGATACACAGTGCCAAAGACATTGGCCCCATAGCTCTCAATGCGGATTGTCCGCTCAAGTTTGGGGAACACTGTTCGGCGTTCATCAACTCGGATATACGCAAGGCAGTGCAGCAGGGTGCGTCCCGCGAGAACATCACGGCGGGTATAGTCTGCTCCATTGTGTCAAACTATCTGAATCGCGTGGTTGGCAATCGCACTATTGGCGGCAAAATCTTCTTGCAGGGCGGTGTTGCCAAGAATCCGGCGGTTCCGCAGGCGTTTGCCATGCTCTTAGACAAGGAAATCCTCGTGCCTCCGGCGCCGGAACTCACGGGATGCTTTGGTGTGGCGCTTTTAGCCAAGCGTAAATGCGAGGATGGCCTGTTCACTGAGCAAAGCGTCAACATTGACGAGCTTTTGAGCCGTGAAATCGGCTATGAACGGGTCTTTACCTGCCAAGCCTGCGATAACCGCTGCCCAATACAAGTGCTGAACGTGAACAGTCACAAGTATATGTTTGGCGGACGCTGTAACAAGTACACGAATATGCGGAAAGCAGTGAAAGACGTGCCGGTCTTTGACTATGTGGAGCAGCGTCAGCGTATGCTTTTCGAGGAATATGCTCCGGCCAGAGAGACGTTTATCAAAAAACGTGATTTTGTGGTAGGCATACCCCGCGCTTTTTCTGTGCATACACTCTACCCGCTCTATGCGTGGTTCTTTCACGAGCTGGGCATCAAGACCTTCTTGTCAACAGAGGTTGCTCACACTGGCGTTGCCCGCGCTGAGTCGGCCTACTGTTTCCCTGCGGAGATTGCTCATGGTGCTGTGCAGGACTGTCTGGACAAGGGCGCGGACTATATTCTGCTTCCTCATTTCCGGGATATGCCCAGCTATGAGGAAGATGTTCACGCCAACTTCTGTCCTATCACACAAAGTTTTCCGTATTATATAGAGAAGGCGTTTCCATATGTTGATAAAAAACGCTTTCTCCCGCTGGTGGTGAGTTTTAAGTTTGGCGAGACCAAGGCGCTGGAACTGTTCACGCAGACCGCCGCCCAGCTTGGCATTGACGATGCAGAAACAAAGCGCGCTTTTGAAAAGGCGCTTGCTAAACAGCAGGCATACTTTGCTGCTGCAAAGAAACTCGGCGAGGACGCTATGGCTGATGCCCGCAAAGCGAAGCGTCCAGTTATCGCAATACTGGGGCGTCCGTATAATGCCTTCACTGCTGAGGCAAACATGGGCATACCACGCAAGTTCACCACGCGCGGCTATTCCATCATCCCCTTTGACATACTGCCTTTTACTGAGGAAGAAATCTTCCCCAACATGTACTGGTACTATGGTCAGCAGGATGTGAAGTCAGCCGCGCTCCTCAAAAAAGAGGACAACATCTATGTTACGTATATCACGAACTTTTCATGCGCCCCCGACTCCTTCATACTCCACTATCTCAAGTGGTTTATGGGACAAAAACCCTTTCTGGTGTTGGAGTTAGACTCACATTCAGCCGATGCGGGCATTGATACGCGGGTTGAAGCGTTTCTTGACATCATTGACGGTTACCGTGCTAAGAAAAACAAGCTGGAGGCCGAGCGTTACGACAACGGCTGGAAGTTTGTCTATGACGAGGCTGCGCAAGGCGATGATACCTTACGCCTGGACAACAGTAAGACCGGCGAGAAGGTCATCATCCGTAACAACAAGCGCGTAAAACTGCTCTTATCCAACATGGGCGCAATCTCCACCGAGTACATTGGTGCGGCGGTGCGAAGTCTTGGCATCAATGCTGAGGCGCTTCCGGTTGCCACCTCAAAGACCATCCAGATTGCCCGCACTCATGCTTCTGGGAAGGAGTGCGTGCCTAGTCATCTTGTATTAGGCGGGGCGCTTCAGTTCTTCTTTAGCGAAAAGTATCGAAAAGACGAACTCTACCTACTGTTTGTACCAATCACTACGGGGCCGTGCCGCACTGGGCAATACTATGTGTACTACGAGAATCTCTTCCGGGATATGCGTATGGAGAACGTGGTTGTCTTCATCCTCTCGGCGGACAACTCCTATGGCGAGCTTGGTCCCAACTTTGCCAAAGAGATGTGGCGTGGTTTTGTGCTTGCCGACTATCTCAAGGACATACAGACTGCGCTCAAAGCCACGGCGGAAGACCCGGTTAAGGCCGTAGCGGACTTTGAGCGTTCGTGGCGCAAAGTCATGGAAGCGGTGGAACATAAGCCCAAGCATATTTGGAAGGAACTTGAGCAAGTAGCTGCTGACGTGAAGAAAATTCCGCTGAAGCGCAAACTTGTTGATTGCCCGAAGGTGCTGATTGTCGGTGAAATCTATGTGCGCCGTGACGACTTCGCGGTAGGCGAACTCACAGACTTGATGAGTGAGCGTGGCATTGTGGTCAAAGTGGCGGGCATTGCTGAGTGGATACACTACCTTGATTTTGTGCGGGAGTATTCCTATAAAAAGCTCATTGACATGGAACCGATGGCCAAGCGCCCATTTTGCAAGCCGTTCTGGAGCCTCAAGAAACTGGAGCTGGAAAAGGTATGGAAACATTCGATAGAAAAGAAGACTCTCGACATACTCGGTCCCACGGGGCTGATACCCGAAACGCCGCATGACATGAACCTCATCATGGACTATACGCAAAAGCATTTTGTGAATCTCGAACTCAACTCCGAGATTGCGGTTTCAAGCGGTGCGGCGGCGGCGGCAATGGAACATGGCTATTCTGGCATCGTGAACATTTCGCCCTTTGCCTGTTTGATCGGGCGGGTCATTGAAGGGCTGTTCACCCCATGGGCGCGTGAGCGCAACTACCCAACGCTTTCTGTTGAGGTAGACGGCAACCTCTTACCACCGAATATTGTGAACAAGCTGAACATCTTCATGGTGAACGTACTGCGCTTCAAGGGGAATAATGACCTGTCGCGGCTCATCGACAGCAAAGAGAAAACGGATAAACCAGTCTAAGTGAGCAACGCCTTCGCACTACAGTGAGGGCGTTGTTATAGTGCCTGACACCATAACCAGCGGAGTGGAGCCAAAGGTTATTTAATTAGAGTGGTCTCCCACTCAGGCTTAGAGTGGTCTCCCACTCAGGCTTAGAGTGGTCTCCAACTCAGGCTAACAGTTGTCTCCCACTCAGGCTTAGAGTGGTCTCCCACTCAGGCGTTGAGTGGTCTCCCACTCGGGG
>JAIRYV010000009.1 GCA_031267685.1 Treponema sp. | reverse complement strand
CAGGCTGCTGAACTGGAACTGGAGACTATAAAAGCCCTTATCTAAGCATGGTATCTGGGTGTCTCTATGGAGACCGGCTAGTATCCTGACCAGTATGAATGTGTGGTTTTACTTCTTGGAGAGGAGTGTCTAGCAGTAGTTGCGTGCGGAACGTGTGGGTGTGTGGGATTGGTCAGGCGGGGGTGGTGCCCGCCCGGTGTGACTTATTGCAACAAAGTTGCCGACGCCATCCCCCGCAGGTAGGTCCGTACTTACAAACTCTTCCGTGCAGTATATTTTTCAAGCCGTATCAGCAAAATCACAAACTGTGTCTTGCACTTCTTCAACAGCTTCTTCAATAATGCACGCACCGTGCCAAACCAGCCATCGCCGGCTGAATCTGACTGTTTGGGGCGCTTCTTTTCCTGTTGACGCAAATACTCATCCTCCTCAGCAACGAGAACAGCGTCCATATCAACAGCCTTCTCCCTCTCTTGCTGCGACATTTTGCTATACGTCAGCGCCCGGTAATAGTACACGTTCACGTAATCAGGCTTTAATGCAATAGCCTTCGCATAATCGGCAAGCGCCTTGTCCATCATCCCCTTTGCAGAATAGACGCGCCCTCGACAGCAATAAGCCGTAGCAAGATCAGGTTTTAATATGAGGGTTTCCGTAAAGTCCGCTATCGCCTTGTCGAACTCCTTCATCTTCTCATACGTAACCCCCCTGTTATGATAGCCCGATTCACTCCCAGGCTCCAGTTCAATAGCTTTCGTAAAGTCCGCCAGGGCCTCAGCGAACATTTCTTTGTCGCCATACGCAATCCCCCTGTTAATGTAGCCCGAAAGGTAATCGCTCTTTATAGCAAGACTTTTGGCATGGTCCACTATCGCTTTGTCAAAATCTTCGATATCAGCGTAAACACGCCCCCTGCCGTTATATGCCTCAATAGAGTTGACAGAATCTGGCGCAATGTTGATAGCTTTGGTATAGTCCGCTATTGCCTTTCGGTACTCCTCTTGCTTGGCATAGGAATGTCCGCGAAAAAGGTATGCCTCGGCGTACTCTTTCTTTACCTCAATAGCTTTGGTGAAGTCCGCTATCGCCGTGTCATGCTCCTGCTTCTTCGCGTACACACACCCTCTGCCGCAATACGCCTGAGCCATATCAGACTGTAAGCTGATGGCACGGTTATAGTCCTCAATAGACGCGTCCAGAAGTTCTCGACTGGCATAGGCAAGTCCCCTATTGAAATACGCATTAGCATTTTCAGGCTGTAACGTGATAACTTTCGTAAAGTCCGCCGTTGCCTCGTCCAGATGTTTCTTAACGCCGTAGATCATCCCCCTGTACTCATAAGCTCCGGCGTGATTCGGATCCAGCCTGATAGTATCGGTGAAGTCATGCAACGCCCGTTTAAAGTCCGACAGTTGGATATAGCCACAGCCCCTGCTAAAGTAGCACGGGGCCAGTTGATGCGCCAGGCCCACGGCAAGCGCCGGGTTTGCCTTACGCATTGACCTGAGCGTCTTGCTCGTTTTCTCTATAAGTTCGTCTAGCTTTTCTTTCCCGGCAAGGTCTTTGTTTACAGGCGTTTCGCTAAGATCAGCCCTTGACTTCATAAGTTCCAGCAGAGCCTTTTCCGAATAGAACTGATCCGGGCCTTGCCGTATCACGTTGGTAAAGGCCAAAGCTGGTTGATGCGGCTTACTGGACTTCTTTATAGCCGCATCAACCATCGCGTCAAGCGCTTCTTTATCATATTTTTGTAACATCTTAATCTTCCATAAAAGTTTGTTACGTCGGAGTCTCCGCCACCCCTTCTTACTTAGAGTAATGGATAGCCAGCTAACAACACGCACCTTGCACATACCACCCACTACTCACGGTTAATCATTCATTATAATCCGTCTTTTGCAGCCACCACGTACCGGGACATTACCCGTTTATAGGGACTATAGCCGGAACAGTGAGGCCGGGAGCATATCCTACCACACGAGGCGTTTTAAGGGGCGAGACGCTTCCTGAATACTGTGTCCGTATCTCGATGTGGTATACGCCAGCGGCAAGTGCAGGCGTCAGGACGACCACGCGGGATGGACGGTTCTCCACAAAATAGGTCGCCATCTTTGTCCGCGTCCCGGAAGCATCCTCAATGAAGTAGAAACCATTGTCTACATCAGGGCCGTCTACCTTTATCTTGTACCCGTTCACGGCAATCACACCGCCCGGCGTGAGCGTATCGTCAACAGACTGGGTGATTATGTCCAATACATCACCGATAAAGGCATCGGTCTGCGCAAGCCCCTGAAGCTGGACAGTGATATACTGGAACAGGTCCCTCATTCCTTTGCGCTTCTGGAATGTAAAGTCAATCTTGTTCTTCTCCGGGTCCATCGGGCTTTCTGCATTCTCAAACGCCCCCTTGATGGTCGGGTGTATGGAATAATACCCGTTGTTCACCGAGAAGCCATCTGCAAGCTGGTACATGGCCTCGCTGTAGTAGAGCCTGACCGCCTCAACCATAGTCTCATAGCTTACATTGGCTCTGCCACGCGTCGTTGCGGAGGCACAGACGTTTTCTACTGAAAGCGGCGTCTCTGCCTTTGCGCGGGCAATGAACTTGCCATCCACGTGCTGAAAATAGTTCGGGTATAGCCATGCTTTGATAGTATGGAGTATGCCCTGATGGGCTTCTAATCCTGCCATACATCGCTCCTTATGTCCCGCGCTCGGTTTCCCCGGCGGGGAACAGCTGTGTTGTACGCCCCATACGAGGCGCGCGCTCTATACAGGGCGCATGTTCTATGATATATGGTTTTAGCGTGAGAAGCAAGATAGATAAAGCAATAATAAGAAGAAAGACACGCAGGTTGAGCGTTGGCTAGGGCGCTGCGCTGTAATGGGTTCCGGCTTGAGAGGCGGGAACCTATCAGGCCGACATGCGCTATAACGGTGCGGTCGTCGTCTATCAAGTGGGGGTGGCTCGGCTCCTGCGATATACAAAGAGTTGAGTGCCAGTACATTGCTCATCGGACATCGTGAGATATTCACCTTCGAGAAAATGTGGTTAGGCTAGGCGCTGTACATCGCGCTGTACTGGGAGAACGAGAAGAGCGTGCTAGGGCTGTCTTCGCTGGTACAGGCGCGGGGATAGTGCAAGCCAAAGGAAACAGCCTATAGCGATAGGCCAGTTATGCTTATTGACAGGTTTTTGTGTTTTTGATAGGTTGAATATGCGTTTATCAAAACTTCCAAGAGCAGGGCATGGTTAGGCGGTTTTAAATTGGGTATGGCCGCCCCCTTGATTCAGCGAGGCTTGATTCCACTTCGTCTATTGCGGGTAATCGGGAATATATTATCTTAAACGCTAGAAAAGCTATCACATGAAGGAGTTTTATATGCGTAAAGTTATGGTTTGTCTATTTCTATTTATTTCCCTCGGTTCGGTTTATTCAGTTGATGAATATCGTATTGGTGAAACAATTAAAGTTTATGATTCCATTTTGGAAGAACTTCCATCAAAGATAACGTATTATCCTGCGCCATTGTCTTTCTTGGATACAAATAATGCAATATTTTTATATTTTCATGAGTTTATAACCTATGTTCTCATATTCGCTAAAGGAGATAAATATGATTATCGAAAGAGATTTATCGAAGTTCTTGACAAATGTATTGAATGGACTGATGTTGCAAAAAAGAACAACGTGCATAAATTATCAAGATTAGTTATGGAAGATGTAAGTATTCCTTATATAATACTCGGGGAGAGTAGTAGTTTCCCCGAAGCATTTATAGCAGATTTTATCTTTTCTATCCAAGAATTTAAGGGAAAAGAGGAAACGCTGTTAATTATTAATTATAAAAGTATTGATCAATACAATAATGGTGAGCGTGGAAGGCATATAGTATTTAAACAAAATGACTTCAAGCATTTGAGAGACATTTTTTCTGATAACTATCTTACGCAATTTGATAAAAAGGCGGAGGAGCAAGCTAAAGTGGAGGAATTATTTAAATAAATTATGTGTAGAAAAAGTTGTCCATATAGGCGAAACGTTATGCATGATAAAAATTCAGGACAGTGCCAGACACTGTGATACGCTTGTATTAAACACCTTAATACGTCTCTATTAAACACCAGCGCGAGTGAAACACCATGATACGTCCCGTGTCTGATATCATGATACGTCCCGTGTCTTACACCATGATACGTCCCGTGTCTGATACCATGACACGTCCCGTGTCTGATATCATGATACGTCCCGTGTCTTACACCATGATACGTCCCGTGTCTGATATCATGATACGTCCCGTGTCTGATATCATGATACGTCCCGTGTCTGATATCATGATACGTCCCGTGTCTGATACCTTCTCCACTACCAATGAAACGCCTTAAGGTCGCAGGCTGTCCCTAAACGTTCAGCTTGCTCTACAAAGTTTCTGCTTCTACTGTGCGCCGCCTTCCCTCGCCAGAGGTTCTATGACGGTGTTGATAAACCTACCTTCGCGTCAGGGTCATTGCGTATCTCATCTACCAGCACTGGTCTATGCTCTTTCCATGACTTTGTCGCCGCAAGCGCTGCGTACATGTCCTCAAGCCCGTCCTCACCACTCACTGCCACTGGCTTGTTGTTCTGTACCGCATCAACAAACGATGCTAACTCGTCAATATACGCCTGCTTGTAGCGTTCAAGGAAAAAGTAGAGTGGCTTCTCACCAATAACGCCTGTATCGCCATAGAACTTGACCGTGCTGGATAGATCGTTCTCGGCAATGACTGCGCCTTTTGAGCCAAAAAGCTCTACACGCTGATCATAGCCATAGACAGTCTGACGGGAATTGTCGATAACACCAATAGCGCCATTGGCAAACTTGAGCGATACTAGCGCAGTGTCCACATCGCCAGCCTTGCCAATCGCTGGATCGATTAAGACCACACCATTGGCAAAGACTTCAACAATCTCGCTTCCGGCCTGAAAACGCGCCATATCAAAGTCGTGGATCATCATGTCGATAAAGATGCCGCCGGATACCGCTATGTATGTCAGCGGGGGCGGCACGGGATCGCGACTGCTGATCTTCAGTACCTGTAGTTCACCAATGGAACCATCAAGCATATACTGGCGCATCCGCGCAAAGTTGTGGTCAAAGCGCTTGTTAAAGCCAATCTGCAAGTTCTTACCAGCACTCTTCATTGCCGCAATCGCGGTCTTTGCCTTTGCGACTGATAAGTCAATCGGCTTCTCGCAGAACACGTGCTTCCCCGCTGTTGCTGCTGCCATCGTGATGTCTGCGTGGGTCATTGTTGAGCTGCAAATGACCAGCGCCTGAATAGAAGGATCATGCAACAGCTCATCAGGGTTAGGAGACACGATCCGCGCGCCCAGTCCCTTTGCCCATGCTGCCTGTTCTGGTGTGAGCTTAATGTCCGCGATACCCTCAAGTTGTGCTTGAGGGATAAAACGAGCGATGTTCTCAGTGTGAATCTTGCCGATCCGTCCAGCACCGATGACACCTATCTTCAATCTATCAGCCATACTTACCTCTTATGTTTTGTAAACGTGTATAATGTACACCCTCGATAGAGGAATTTGTCAACGCATTGCTGAACGAGGTCTTCTCCAGCCCTTGCCTAAGGTGATCGGCTTATGTTAGAATGAGTTATTGACACAGGCGCGTCGTTGACGTACGCTATTTACTATAAGAAGGAGATTACATGAGCGTCAGAATCAGGCTGAAGAGATTTGGAACTAAAAAGCGGCCATACTATCGTGTTGTGGTGATGGATAGCCGGGACTCACGGGACGGGAAAGCTATTGAGGAAGTTGGGTACTATCACCCCATCGAAGCAGAAGAGAAGCAGGTAGTGCTTAATGAAGAAAAGGTGAAAGCGTGGTTGCAAAAGGGTGCGACCCCTAGCGATACAGTTCATCGGCTTTTAAACCAAAAGGGCATCGCGTTATAACAATGTATCACGGGAAGGCAGATTCGTGGAAAAAGATTTGGTTGAGTATATTGTGAAGTCGTTGGTCGATGACCCCGCAGCTGTGGAACTTACGGTTATTGAAGGGGAGAAATCGACTGTGTTGGAACTGAAAGTAGCTCCCAGCGACATCGGCAAGGTTATCGGACGGCATGGCCGTATCGCCAAAGCCATCAGGACTGTACTTCAAGCTGCTGGAACCAGAGGCAAGAAGCGTACTGTTTTGGAGATTTTAGACTGAGGAAAGCATGGTTGAGCGATTTACGCTTGGTCTTGTGGGCGCTCCCTTTGGTCTTGGGGGGTTTGTGAAGATAAACTCCTTGTCTGGTGAGCATGAACACCTAACACGGCTGAGCATTGTTACCCTAAGGCAAGAAGATCAGGAGCGCGTCTTTGAGGTGGAAGCCACCGCGTCACTTGCGCGGGGGCTGGCGATAAAGTTCAAGGGTATTGATAGTCCTGAAGCAGCCCAACGGCTTGGCGGGGCGCGACTTGTCAGCGATCGAAGTCACGCTGCCCCGTTGCAGCCGGGTGAATGGTACATTGAAGACCTGCGCGGTCTTGCTGTGCGGCTGCTGGATGGTGAAACAGTGGGGTGGATCAGCGATATTGTGGAAGGCGGCGGGGGTAACCTCGCGGAGATACAGCTTCAATCAGGGGAATGTAAGTTCGTTCCGTTCAGAAAAGAATTCCTGAGCGATATTGACCTTGAAAAGGGAAGCGCCGTGCTTGTGGCAGCGTGGGTTTTGGCATGAAGTATACGGTTCTTTCCCTGTTTCCGGAGTTTATTGATGCTTTCTTCAAGCTGTCGATACTAGGTAAGGCGGTTGAGCGGGGCATTGTTGAGTATTGCCTGGTCAACATTCGGGACTTTGCGTTTGATCGGCACAAGACCTGTGATGACGCGCCCTATGGCGGTGGAGCGGGTATGTTGATGTTGGCTGAGCCGTTGGGTCGGGCGCTTGAGTCTGTGGGCGTGTACAATCGCTTTGAGGCTGGGGATGGTGCAGGCACGGCGCGGGTCATCTATCTTACCCCGTCTGGGCGCTCCTTTACGCAGGGCATAGCGCAGGAACTTTCGCAAGAGCGGGAGCTTGTTCTTATCTGTGGGCGTTATGAGGGCATTGACCAGCGGATCATTGATGCGTATGTTGACGATGAGCTTTCCATTGGGGACTATGTCCTTTCGTCTGGAGAAACAGCTGCGCTGGTGCTTATTGACGCGACCTATCGGCTTGTGGATGAGGTAATCACCCCTGCGTCGTTACGGGAAGAGAGCTTTGGCGGCGGCCTGCTGGAGTATCCGCAGTATACACGGCCTGAGATTTATGGTAAGGTTGGACTAAAGGTTCCTGATATTCTGCTTTCAGGACATCACGAAAACATACGGCGCTGGCGGCTTATGCAACGGGTTAAGAAGACCCTTGGTATGCGACCGGAGCTTATTGCGCGGGGCGAAGCTGCGGGTTTGTTCGATGAGGAAACCTGCTCGCTTATCGCGGAATTGCAACAACACAAAGGAGGTAAGGATGAATGAGATAAGGGCGATTGACGCCACTCAAATGAAAGCCAATCTTGATCCGTTTAAGGTTGGGGACACAGTTAAGGTTCACTTCAAGATTGTTGAAGGGAAGAACGAGCGGATTCAGGTGTATGAGGGTCTGGTTATTGCTATGAAGAATTCGCAGATAGGCAAGACCTTCACGGTGCGGAAGAATTCCTATGGTGTTGGGGTGGAGCGTATCTTCCCCCTCCATTCGCCGCGGATTGAGAAGGTCAGTGTGGTGCGTCCGGGCAAAGTGCGCCGTGCCAAGCTCTACTACATCCGGCACAAGATTGGCAAGGCGGCCAAGATCAAGGAACTCATTGTTAAGAAAAGCGCGAAGCAGGCGGCGCCGAGCGTCCATAAAGAAGCTCAACGTTAGCGTGGAGCTGTACATGCTGCGAGCGTGTTACCCAGCGCCTTATTCTTTTGCATGAATACAAAAGAGAAAGGACAGGCAGGTGAGGATCAGGCCGCTGCGTTTTTAGAAGCGGCTGGTCTGCATATCATAGTCCGCAATGTGCGGTCTATGTATGGGGAGATAGACCTCGTGGCGCGAGATGGGGATACTATTGTGTTTGTTGAGGTTAAGGCGTGGTCAACTTACGGGATTGAGGAGTTACGCTATGGCCTCAGCAGGAGAAAACGCTGGCGTATCATAGAAACGGCTAAGTATTTTCTGGCTATGAATCGAGAATATAGTAGTATGGCTGTTCGTTTTGACGTAGTGTTTATAAGATCAATGAAGCCTCGTATGGATCAGCCGGTGCAGCCGGCAGTTACCCATCTTGTATCAGCCTTTATGGAGAGTGTATAATCATGGTTCGAGCGCATAAGCGCTTGGAACCCGCTGAATTGGAAAAATTGCGGGCCAAGATCGACAGTAAGAAGTATTTGGATGGGGCTATTGATTGTTTAGCCATGATATTATGTAAAGAAATGGTAGATGTACCTCAAGAAGGAGCGCAGTATGAGTGGCAAGGGTGGGAACCGCCGCAACTTCAAGCGACGTGAACAGGATGATACCTGGCAGGAGAGGTCGCCCAGGAAAGGGGCGAATAGCTCCCGTCGTGAGGTGGAGCGCGGTATGGAGCGACTCCGGTGGATAGCGCCTGTACGGCCCAGTGAACCGCTTCCTACGCCGGTTTGTCCCTGTTGTGGGAAGCCTATTAAAGACATTGCCACCGCCATAGAAGACCAGACTATGAACAAGCCGGCTCACTTTGAATGTATCATGGCGCTCATTGCTGAAAATGAGCGGCTGGAAAAAGACGACACACTGGCCTATATCGGCGGCGGACGTTTTGGAATTGTGCGGTTTACCGGAATTGCGCATACGTTCCGTATCAGGAAGATTATGGAATGGGAGAACAGGGAAAATCGGGCTGAATGGCGAAAAACCATCAGTGAGTATTATTCTTCAACATGATGAGTCAAACAGAGCTTCCGACAGTTTCCGAAATTGATGCGCTTAAAGCTGAAATACACACCTATAAAAAACTCTTTTCTAGTGTTCTGGATATCTTTAACCATACTGTTCTGGATGCTATCATGGATAGCGCGGTCTCGCATATCGTGGAGAATAGCCAGCTTGGATTCATTGTCTTCCTATGGCGGCCATTCCAGAATCGGGAAGACATCAGCATCAAGGTTTATAAAAATTGCGAGATTGTGGACACGCAATTCCACCTTGAAACCATTACCCCTTTTGAGCATTTCTTCCGGGAAAACCCTGCGCCAATCAGTTTTGCCGAGCTTCATGCGCGTATGAATAAGCACGAGGTGGTGGATGCCCTTTTGCCGGTAAACCCAGAACTGGTGATGCCGGTTCAGAGCCCTTCGGGCCTTTATGGGCTTATCCTGATCGGCGGGAAGGTGCAGAGCGAGGTTTTCAGTTCCACAGGCTTGGCCTTTCTCAAGCAACTCATGGCCTTTGTTTCCCTTGCTATACAGAACCACCTGAACTATGACCATTCCCTGCGGGATGGGAAGACTAGCCTCTATAACCACAGCTTCTTTATGACTCGTCTCAATGAAGAAATCTCACGGATTAAGCGCAATAGCTTTGCATCTTCGGTAATCGTGATTGATGTGGATTCTTTCAAGTGCTTCAATGACCAATATGGACACATGGCTGGCGACCGGGTACTCGAACATATTGCAGCCATAATCAAACAGAGCGTGCGGCTTGAAGACATACCTTCTCGTTTTGGCGGCGAGGAATTCACCGTGCTGTTGCCGAACACCTGCGCTGAGTCCGCATGGTTTGTGGCCGAGCGTCTGCGTGTCTCCATCGCCAACGTGCATGTGCAGTGGGAACCCAGCTTGCCGCAGGTTACCATCAGCCTGGGAATCTTCACCTTTGACGAATCCTACGATTTAACTGCTGGCGAGATTATAAGCCGCGCAGACAGCGCCTTGTATGAATCAAAGCGACAGGGCAAGAACTGTACTACCATGTGGAAACCCGGGCTTCAGTTTCAGCAGAACTAGCAAGAGTGTTCTGGATATTATTCTTTTTTGGCTCTGTGGTTAATAGTTAGTGTAGCGAGTTTTGTTGCGTCAACACGGCGGATAAGTTCGCGGGCGACGATAATGCTCGGATCAATAACTGGCACAGAAAAATAAAAATCAGACGGAGTTATGGCTAAAGCTAATTCAGTACAACCCAGAATAAGCGCCGCGGTCGATCAGGCAAAATCCTTCATAAATCAAGAGGTTGCGCGCCCTTGCCCACACTGAATTTGTATACGCTTTAATGCCAAAATCAAGTGAATAAATCGCGTCGCTGATATGATTTTTGCCCTGTGGCTCTGGTTCTATCAAATCAAAGCCATCCATCTCAGTAAAATATTCGTGATACAGACGGCTTTTATAGGTACCGTGCGTCGCTAAATAACCTAATGGTCCTGATCAGACGGCGCAATGGTGTTGTTAAAAACATTGTGTAAAAAATCAAGCCCCGCATAAGGCCCTACACCGCCGATGATACCTGACCGCACAAAAATGACTGTAAGCGTTCACCCTGACAATCACCTCACCTGTGTGTATGCCAATATCTACACGGCGCTGCGACAGGCCATTGCCGCGTGATTTTTTGCAGACACGGGTGCGCCCCAAAACGCCCCAGGGTTATACCAAGCGGCATCATTAAATTCACCGTGTTTTTATCAAAACCCATTCTATCGTCAAGACTGGTGATTGCGCTGGGCAGGGTCGCCATCGAATTGCGTGTGGCAAACACGATCAAAATTGATTCAAAAGTATCGACAAAACCGCAAGGGAATTTTTGATACCAGAACGCATCCAAATGAGTATTGTCGTGATGATAAAAAGAATGACAGTGCCAATGATGTAAAAAATAATGAACTTCGACATGGCCATAAAAACTATAACGCCCACCTGCGTAATCTGTCCTGCCATCAAACAAGCAAGACCACATGGCAATAAATACAGCGACGAACTGACCAGTTTTTGAAACGTCTCGAATATCAAGCTTAGTATATATGAAAAAAAAGACGACAACCATGTTGCTGCCGGACGCAAGCGCGGAAAATATATTCGACTTGATTTTTGCGCGATCTCAACGGGGCTGGAAAGCGTAATTTCAAGCGCATCAGAATCGCACTCTGCAATTTGCGATGAAATTAAACCAGTGAGCATACCTCGTGTTTTTGCGTCCAACCCCACCGATTGCCATACCAACGACGGCGGTGAGCGTAAGCCCCGCGAGAAACACCATGCACATACGCTGGATGAAGCCGCTTTTGGTGTTACTGCGAAGGAGCTTCGCGGTTATAATGATCGGAATAACCGTCATCTGTAAATAAAAAAGATATATTTCTCCTCATTATCGCTATTAAACCGCGAAGCTGTTTAATATAATTTTATATAATAGGGAAGGTTTTCCTCTGAACTGACTTTCGCCAGTTCAAGCCGATTTACGAGGAACGCCTGTCTGAAGGTGATATAAGGCCGGGTAAACCTCACAAGCAATGCACAGCGTAATGTTCGGCTTAATTTACTCAACGCGACATCGACTTTTTATTCGCCACATTGAGTACAACACCGTCAAAACTCGTGGTGTCACGGTTGAAAACCGCCCGTACACCGAGCATGTTTGTGATTCCGTATGCTATTTCGACATCAAGTCCAATAAGTTCGCCTGATGGTTCATCTATATAAAAAAACAGCTTCTGATCAGCGGCAGTCATACCAAAAACGATTTCTCCGCGCTCGACTATGCGCCGTATTTCGGACGGATATTGGTCTAAATCGGTTAAATGATAAAATGCCTCGCTACGGTTCTGCGCGGCAAGGGCGCGAATTGTCTCAAGCGGCGTAGCGCTGCTATCACTGGACGATTCAGGCTGCGTTTTATTTTTCCCCTACAAGTGGAAAAAAAGCCCCGCAAAGAATGAAACAGAACAAGCGTTTCATCAAAAGGGGATTCTTTCTGTAGTGGGATTTTTTAACAATGAAAGTTGTAATCATACACACTCCTTCGTATCTGGTATTGGCACAGAGAATTTGGTTCAAAGGCTTCGTTCACACTCTCTTGCCCACTCTTTACCTAAGAGCTACAGCCTTTCGTCCAAGAGCTACAGCCTTTCGTCCAAGAGCTACAGCCTTTCGTCCAAGAGCTACAGCCTTTCGTCCAAGAGCTACAGCCTTTCGTCCAAGAGCTACAGCCTTTCGTCCAGGAGCTACAGCCTTTCGTCCAAGAGCTACAGCCTTTCGTCCAGGAGCTACAGCCTTTCGTCCAGGAGCTACAGCCCCTGAACAGTTCAGGTACACGGGCATGGTCATCGGCGTACCTAAAAGCGCTAGGTTCTTGACACGCCGTCTTTTTACTAGAGTATAATCGAGAGCCGGGAGAAGATCAAGCAGATGCCCAATGGACATCTGTCCTGTTCATCAAGTCCATAACAGGACTCTAGCAAGTTGTAAAAAAATAGCAAGGGGTTTGAGAAAATTCTTTTGAATTCCCAGCCTGAATAATGACGGCGCTATCGAGGCGCGTTTTGTCTTTAGACAGAGGCTTGCTGACATTGACCTTTGTCGCTAACACGATCTATACTCAATCCATGATTGGAATTATTGGAGCTATGGAAGATGAGATTATCATGCTTCGCGGGGCAATGACTAAGGCGCGGCTTGAGAGTGTGGGCTGTTTTGACTTCTCTGTTGGTGAGCTTGAGGGAAAGCCAGTGGTGCTTCTGCGGTGCGGTATCGGCAAGGTGAACGCGGCAATAGGCTGCGCCCTCTTACTGAACCGGTATCAAGCGGACTTTGTGATCAACACTGGTTCAGCCGGCGGCATTGGCAACAGTCTGACCTTCGGGGACGCCATCATTTCTGATGGGCTTGTGTATTACGATGTGGACGTTACCGCGTTTAACTACGCGCCGGGGCAGGTGCCTGGGTTGCCGACGATTTTTCCGATCCCGTCCGCCCTTATCACTAAGGCGGAGCAGGCTGTGGATACGCTCAAGCAAGAACAGGCGCTTCCCGCGACGTTTAACCATATACGCGGGCTTATCGGCTCAGGTGATACCTTCATGCATGAGCCGGAGCGTATCGCGGCTGTGAGAGCCTTGTTCCCAGATATTAAGGCCGTTGAGATGGAAGGCGCGGCTATTGCCCACGCTTGCTACCTGTTCAGGACGCCGGCGCTCATCATCCGTGCACTCTCAGACATCGCCGGTGTTGAGTCGCCGATTACCTCCAGCGAGTTTCTGCCTCTGGCGGCAAAACGCTCAGCAGAGATCGTGCGCCGCGTTGTTCGTGATTATTAGCGTGTCCTCCCTTAGGCCATGAACCAATTAACACTAAGGAGTTTTTTATGGAAAAGATTGCAAGCTTTCAAGTGGACCATCTGCGGTTAAAGCCCGGGCTCTATGTGTCCCGTCAGGATAAGTTCGGGGATACCGTGCTTACCACCTTTGACCTGCGTTTCAAAGAGCCGAACAAGGAGCCGGTCATTGATGTACCCGCGCTCCACACGCTCGAACACCTCGGAGCGACCTTCTTGCGTTCCCACAAGGTTTGGGCAGACCGCGTTGTATACTTCGGTCCTATGGGTTGCCGTACTGGTTTCTACCTTATACTAGAAGGGAAACTGTCTTCGAGCGATGTGCTTCCCCTTCTCCGAGAAATGGCCTGCTGGATCATCGCGTTTGAGGGCGCGATTCCGGGTGCAGCTCCTGAAGAGTGCGGTAACTGGAAAGACCAGAACCTCGACATGGCCCAGTGGGAAACAAAACGTTACGCCGCGATACTCAAGGCTCCGTCTCCAGAGAACCTGAACTATCCGGCGTAACCCGAAACGCTCTGGCAGTGTGCTTAAAAAAGCTGAGCGGAATTCACGCCGCTCAGTCTGCCATTCTGCCGGTAGCTGAAAAAAGAACGGTTGGAGAAGATGAGATGATCCAGAAAGCCCAGCCCCAGAATCTCTGCAGCTGCCCGAAGGCGATCCGTTACTTCATCATCTTCAGGCGAGGGGGAAAGCTGGCCGGAAGGGTGGTTATGCGCCACAACAACAGCGCTTGACCGGTCGAGAATGGGGTCCGCGAACACTTCGCGGGGATGCACAATGGTTTTGTTCACCAGCCCAATCGTTACGATGCGCACGGACAGAACCTCGTGAGCGCCGTTGAGGGAGATGCAGATGAAACACTCCTGTCGCCGGTCCGCGTGGTGGCGGATAAGGGCATAAATGTCTTCTGGCTGAGTAACACGTGTCCCTACCGCGCCCCAGCGTCGTCTGCCGAATTCCAGCATAGCGATAATGGAACATGACTTAGTTTCCCCAATTCCGCCCAGAAGCGCGAGTTCCTTCACTGTGGGTATCCCGTTTTCCTTATCAAGGAGTTCAAGGAGTTCTTTGGCGAGTATGTTCACATTCTTACCTTTGATTCCGACGTTGAGCAGTATGGCCAACAGTTCCCGATCTGAAAGCGCGGTCGCCCCCTTATTGATAAGTTTTTCCCGCGGACGCTCATCAATGGGAAGCAAACGGGGACTTTTACTCTGCCGAGATGCGCTGCTTCCAACTTCCCGGACTTCACAAGAAACATAATCATTCATACTGCTGATATGACATTGAGGCGCATGTTTACTTTGCCCTCACCTGTTAAACAAGTTGAGGCCGCGTTTACCAAAGCGTAACAGTTTACCAGTGTTACGCTTGTTACCTTCCTCGATACTCTTGAAGATAAAAGCCGCGAAAGCCGCCTCGTCGCAGGTTTCCGGCCCGGAGAAGCCTATAATTTGAAAGCTTTCGCCTATGGCCGAGTCAAGCATGGCCTGACTAAAGGCTCTAAACGACGCGGCAATCGTAAGCCCTACAAAGTCAGGCCGGTTTTCTTTCGTGTCAAACAGGAGACCGTGTTTGGTGTCAAACTCCGAGAGTACAAATGCCAGATTACCGGCCTTTTTCGCCTTGAACACTGAGACCAGCTCCTTTACCAGAAAGAACCAGCCCTTAATATGATCGTTGACTAGTATCTCGACATCAGTAGCGGCAAGCTCGCTTGGACTCTTGTACACTGAGGGCGGCGAGCATATCAGAATGGCATCATCAATCCGCTCCAGCCGGTTTTCAGTGGCTAGGAGTAAGGTGCGGGCTGAAACCGGGCTTCCCGGATTCCAGTTAAGCGATATCTGCGCACTCCTCGCCGGCTGGACAATCGTCTGCGCATTTCCCGCAACCGACTGAAGACGGTTGGGAATAAACGCCGCCACAAAGTGTTCAACACGCTTGCCCGCTTCAGCCGCGACTGCCGAAGATAAAGCGGAACCATTTCCTGCTATCAAGATACCCCTTGTCATGTATATAGTCTATACATCAATACCGCTTCACGCAATGGGTCTTGTACATTCCGTTGCTAAACCAACACCTTTACTTTATGCAGTTGAGACGGTACAGTGAAGCGCTAATGAGAAACATCGTTTGCGTTGAAAGGATACCGGCTTTGTAGTCCTTGTTTCCGTATAGTTAAACAGCATACATGGCCTATGTTTTCTCGTAAGAATACCGATTCTCTACAAAGAAGGCTATATGAAGAAACTATTGTGGTTAATTGCTGCACTTATGCGTGTGGCGCTGATATTCAGTATAGTGATATGCGATGAACTGATCGGAAAGGAGAAAGAACATCCGGTTAACGCGGCAGTGCCAGTGATAGACACCCAGCCGGAGGGCGCGATCTATCTCCAGAACGACAACGCCTCACCTCTGAGCGTTACGGCAAGGGTAAGCGACGGCGGAACCCTCTCCTACCAGTGGTTTAGCAGTGACCAGGCTGATAACACTGGAGGAACCAGCGTTGGAACAGAAGCCGCCTATATGCCCTCCACAGAAATGGCTGGGATCTACTATTACTACGTTGTTGTTACTAATACGAACAACAATGCAAGCGGGAACAAAACAGCAAAGACGGTAAGTGCATACGCCGAGGTAAGCGTAAATACCTCGGTGGTGCAGAGCGCCGGGACGCCCAGTTATGTTACCGCCGTTAACGTCTGGACCTATCCAACAGAACCAAACTCTGCTCTTCCTTCTGGTTATACAAACTGGGTAAAAGATGACCTCTATGATCCAGACCAGGGTAACATTTTGAATGCAAACGCTGGTGATGGCGGACTAGGAGACTGGATACGCTTTGCCTACAGGACCGAGTCAGAAGCGAACAAGCATGAAGCTATTGCGGAAATTGCCATACTTGTAGACCAGGTCCAGCCGCCCGCAGGCTGGACCAAGATTGATGTCGATCTTAACAAGGGACACCCTAACACCAGTTATCTCTATTTGGTGTATCGCAAGGTTAACCCGTCCGATACCCAGGCCATTGATTTTATCGGGAGCTATAGTCGGAGAATCGAAGCTGACAATCAAACGCTGCCTGGTTATTCATGGGTATACTATACTGGAGGAGAGTATATCGGGTTAACTGAGCGCGCCGACCTGAATAAGGAACAGCCTACCGCAAACTGGATATTCCTGATGGTGCATAAGAGACCGTTTATGTGGTAAGCGGGTGTTTTGGAACACCACAGAAGCCCAGCTTCCGCGCATAACATTAGGAATCATACCCAACAGCGCCTCCAAATCTTATACGCGCTAGGGCTTTCCTAATGAGTTGTCTCTTAGTATCTTACTATTAATAACA
Organism: Treponema sp.; assembly: GCA_031267685.1. GTDB lineage: Bacteria > Spirochaetota > Spirochaetia > Treponematales > Breznakiellaceae > JAIRMT01. Next base: position 79,268 of record JAIRYV010000009.1, on the reverse strand, counting down.
CAATATTAAAAGGAGACTTACCTATGGCACAACGCCAGTTTCAAACCGAAGTAAACCAGCTACTCAATCTCATCATTCACTCGCTCTATTCAAACCGCGAGATTTTCCTGCGGGAGCTGGTTTCCAACGCCTCGGATGCGCTGGATAAGCTCAAGTACCTGACGGTCGCCGATGATTCGTACAAGGACCTAAGCTTTGATCCGCGTATTGATCTTTCGTTTAACAAGGATGCGAAGACCCTCACCATCGCGGACAATGGGATCGGCATGAACGAAACCGACTTGATCGAGTCGCTCGGAACCATTGCGCGTTCAGGAACACGGGCATTCCTTGAAAAACTCAGCGAGGATGCGAAGAAAAACTCCAACCTCATCGGCCAGTTCGGGGTTGGCTTCTATTCAGCCTTCATGGTTGCGGAACGTATCGAGGTTATCAGCCGTAAGGCTGGCGAAGGCGCGGCGTGGAAGTGGATCAGCGACGGCAAAGAGGGCTTTGATATCCTGCCCGCTTCCCGTGAAACCCAGGGAACCACCGTGATCTTGCACCTCAACGAGGACGGCATCGAATACGCAAACCGCTGGTCCATCGAAGACATCATCAAACGGTACTCAAACCACGTGGCCTTCCCCATCTATCTCATCTATGACGAAAACGAGTATGACGATAAGGGTAAGGTTAAATCAAGCAAAACCAAAACCGACAAGATCAACTCTGGCTCGGCAATATGGCAGCGACCTAAGTCTGAACTCAAGAAAGAAGACTACGAGGAGTTCTACAAACAGCTTGGCCATGACAGCGATGAGCCGCTCTTTTATCTGCATACCCACGCCGAAGGCACGCTCGAATACTCCACACTGTTCTATGTACCGAAAAAAGCGCCTTTCGACCTGTACAACGTGGACTATAAGCCCGGGGTCAAGCTCTATGTGAAGCGGGTCTTCATCACTGACGACGACAAAGAGCTTATGCCAAGTTGGTTACGCTTTGTACGAGGCGTGATTGACTCAGAAGACCTGCCTCTGAACGTGAGCCGTGAGATACTCCAGCAGAACAAAATCCTGCTCAACATCAAAAACGCCTCAGTAAACAAGCTCCTCAGTGAGTTTAAGAACGTGGCGGATAACAACAAGGAAAAGTGGGATACGTTCATCAGCGAGTTTAATCGGCCTCTCAAAGAGGGCTTGTATCAGGACTGGGGCAATCGTGAGCCGCTCCTTGAACTGGTGCGCTTCAAGAGCAGCACTCAGGAAGGCAGGGTCAGCTTTGCCGACTATGTCTCCCGCATGAAGAGCGATCAGAAGAGCATCTACTACATTGCTGGTGGTGATGAGAAAACCCTCCGCGCTTCCCCACTCCTTGAGGCATATACTGCCCAAGAGATCGAAGTGCTTATTATGGACGACGATATCGACGATATTGTTATCCCCCAAATCGGCAAGTACAAGGAATGGGATATCAAGGCTGTGAACCGCGCTGGCGCTGACGAGGAACTGGGCAAGAAGAAGGACAAGAAGGCTGAGAAGGAGATACAGCCGCTGATTGACCGGATCAAGAAAGCCCTGGGGGATCGAGTTAAGGACGTGAAACTGTCCCGTCGCCTCCTTGATTCTCCTTCCTGCATTGTCGCCGACGAAAACGACCCGTCAATCCAGATGGCACAGATGCTCAGAGCTATGGGACAAACTGAGGTTCCCGACATAAAGCCCATTCTTGAGATAAACGGCGATCACCCCATTGTGTCCCGTATCAAGGATGTTGCAGACGAAGCGCAAATCGCCGATACCGCTGGCGTCTTGCTCGATCAAGCCCTGCTTGTGGAAGGCATAAAGCTCAAAGACCCGGCTGATTTCGTAAAGCGCCTGAACCGCCTGCTCACCTTGTAGCGGAGCAAAATGCACTGTTCCAAAACTTTGGTTTTGGAACAGTCTCAAGATACCGTTATCAAAACCGCCAAAAGCCCCTTGTCTTTAGCGCAGGGGGCTTTTGACTTTTGCTATCAGACTTTTCTGATACCACATCTGACACTTCGCTCTTGATACCGCGTCTCTGACACCACCCTGATACCGCGTCTCAAGCAAAAAGGAAGCCGATAAGCCCCCTCTTTTTTATGCGCTAAGCTGTGCGTTGATTGCAGCTGCGGCTTTGCGGCCATCACCCATAGCGAGAATCACAGTGGCCGCGCCCAAAACTATGTCGCCACCCGCGTAAACCGCGTCAAGCGACGTCTTCTGGTCTGCGTTCACCACAATACGCCCCCGCTTGTCAGTCTCCAAATTTGGGACAGTTCGCGGAAGCAGAGGATTCGGTTCGTTGCCCAGGGCTACAATGACAGTATCGCACTCGAACAGATACTCCGAGCTGGCAATAGGTACAGGACTACGGCGACCAGAAGCATCAGGCGCGCCAAGCTCGAACTTTTGTAGCTCTATGTTCGCTATTTGGGCAAGCTCATTGCCTAGGATACGAGTGGGATTGCGCAAAAAGTCAAAGATAACGCCCTCTTCCTCAGCGTGAGCAACCTCTTCAGCACGAGCTGGCATCTCAGTGCGGGTTCGGCGATAAACCACATGAACCTGTTCCGCACCAAGCCTGAGCGCCATACGCGCCGCGTCCATCGCCACATTCCCACCACCAACCACCACGACAACCTTAGACTCGAACATGGGCGTCGCGGCCTTTCCCGGCTCATACGCCTTCATAAGATTAGCACGGGTCAGATACTCATTGGCGCTTAACACACCAGCCAGATGCTCACCAGGTATGTCCAGAAACTTGGGCAAGCCTGCACCCGCACCAATGAAAACCGCATCATAGCCATCGTTGCTAAAAAGCTCTTCAAGCGAACCAGTACGGCCAACAAGAAAATTTGTTTCAATATGCACGCCCATGGCAGTAAGTGTGTTTACTTCGGCCTGAACAATCGACTTGGGAAGCCGGAATTCAGGAATGCCATAGGCCATAACCCCACCGACCTTGTGGAGCGCCTCGAAAATCGTAATCTCATGCCCGACACGCGCAAGATCAGCCGCAACCGTAAGCCCCGCAGGGCCAGAACCAATAACCGCAACCTTCTTGCCAGTACTAAATTTCACCGTCGGCGTTGTTACTTTGCCATTGTTCCGCTCCCAATCCGCCACAAAGCGCTCAAGCCGGCCTATGGCAACAGCCTTTTCCACACTCTTGAGGCTTTTCCCCAACGTACACTCGGCTTGACACTGCTTCTCCTGGGGACAAACCCGACCACAAACCGCCGGAAGCAAATTCGTCTGTTTAACAATATCCACAGCAGCCTTAAAATCACCCTTCTGAATTTCTGCAATAAAGCGAGGAATCGGCACGCCCACAGGACAGCCCCCAACACAGGGCGCATTCCTACAGCCAAGACAACGCTCCGCCTCAACCCGCGCCTGACCCTCACTATAGCCTAAAGCCACCTCTGTTACGGTCTTAGCACGAACAAGCGGGTCCTGACTCGGCATATCCTGCACAGGAATGGCGATCCGATCCCTGGGCGTCAGCCCCTGCTGCTTACGGGACTGTATAAGCTTCAGAATAGCCCGCGCTTTAGCATCAAGCTCCTCTGGCTTTAGTATTTCTTCACTCATCGTGCGCCTCCCACTGCCTGCATGTTTTCCAAACCCAGTTCAAGATGACACTTGTGATGATCAGCCTCTTCCCGTTCCCGATAAGAACGCATACGGAACATCATAGTATCAAAATTAACATGATGCCCATCGAATTCTGGACCATCAACGCAAACAAACTTCGTCTCATTTCCCACCGTAACGCGACACCCACCACACATACCCGTGCCATCAACCATAATGGTATTGAGCGACACGATCAGCGGCACGTCAAAGTCAGCAGTTGTTTTCGCACAAAACTTCATCATAATTGGCGGGCCAATAGCCACCGCAAGGTCCGGCTTCGGAGTCGCCGCGCAATACTCCTTCAGCGGTACGGTAACAATCCCCTTCTTACCATAAGAACCGTCGTCCGTAACAATGGTCAACTCATCCGCAAAGCCGCGCATCCGATCCTCGAAGATCACCAGGTCCTTGTTCCGCGCTCCAATGATAACCGAAACATGGTTCCCGGCTTCTTTCATCGCCTGAGCTATAGGGAAAAGTGGCGCAACCCCAATGCCACCCCCTACACAAACCACAGAACCGAAGTTTTCAACATGAGTCGGATTGCCCAACGGCCCCAAAATGTTTTCAATATACGCGCCCGGCCCCTTGACCGCTAGCTTATGCGTCGTTGCTCCAACCGTCTGAAACACCAGGGTAAGGGTTCCCTGTTCAGCATCAGCATCCGCGATGGTAAGTGGAATACGCTCGCCCCACTCAGTGTCAATCTGGATCATGACAAACTGCCCCGCCTTGCGTGATCGGGCAATGCGGGGCGCTTCCACCACCATCTCAAACACCTCCGCAGATAGCTGCTTTTTTTCAATGATTCTGTTCATTGCATCCTCCGCCAAAACCATACTATAATTTCAACAGGGATGTACATACACCAGGCTGCGTATAAACCACATCAGAAGTGTATCTCTTTAGGTTCAGCCGTAAAGGAATAGATCCTCGCGGTGGCGTCTTTAAGATAAAACACCTGAGTATTATCGTCTGTCGCAGAGTACCTCTCTTTGAGCGAAGGATACGCATCCAGCAAATGGCACTTTGCCTCCACTCGGCTGTCTTCCACCGCTATTGCTTCCACCCGTATCCAGGCGCCCTCAGCAGACATGGCGCAAAGCTCCACATGTGGATTGAACCCTATCTGCTTGGAAACGTTTTTCACCTTGCCCGTCTGAAAATAGAGCTTATCCTCAAAGATATCCACTGTTCCAAACGGCCGCACCCGGGGTTTTTCGCCATCCACTGTAGCCAAATAATATGCCCCGCACTTTTTCAAAAAATCGTATACTTCCTGCATTGTATACCTCCGGTTAAATAAAATAAGTTTTCCAAAAACTAAAATTTTGGAAAAGTTCCATGTCTTGAACTCATTCGAGTATACCTAGCCACTATGATATGTCAATATCCATTGTACTCGCCAACCACGAGCATTGTATGGGTATCATCATCTTTCTCACGCGCTTGTTTGTCAATGAACAACTCACAAACAGCTCGCATGAGGCCCTATCTATGGCTAACAACACTGTATCTCGCTTGTTGCAATGGCTTCCTCTAGTAAGGCGCTCAGTTCCAGTGCCTCATAACGCTGCTTTGCCTCATCCACATCACCACGCAGTATGGGATGAGGCGGACTGAACAGTACACAGCAGTCCTCATACGGCAGAATCGAGATTTCATAAGTACCGATCTTCTCCCCGATACTAACAATGCGCTCCTTGTCCATGCCAATGAGTGGCCGGAAAATCGGCAGACGCGTCCGACTCTGGGTACAGGCGATATTTTCCATCGTCTGACTCGCCACTTGCGAAAGACTCTCGCCAGTGATAAGACTTTTACAGCCTCGCTTCCATGCAATAGCTTCCGCACACTCCATCATTGCCATACGCAATAACACCGTAAGCCATGGCTCCGGCGCATGCGCCTTAATCCGCTGTTCAACACCGGTGAAACTCACAATGTGCAGCATAAGCCCCAGGGTATAGCGACTGATGATTTTGCTCAAGGTGATAACCTTCTGACGGGCTTCGTCGGAAGTGTAGGGATAGGCGTGGAAATACACAGCGTCCAGACGCAGCCCGCGTGAGCCCATAAGCCAGCCAGCCACAGGCGAATCAATGCCGCCTGAAAGCAGCAACATACCTTTGCCAGCACTTCCTACAGGAAGCCCCCGAGCGCCATCATGAGCCGCGCCAAATACATACGCCTTCTCGCGGATTTCAACCTCAATAAACGCTTGAGGGTGATGAACATCAACACATAAACCGTCTACCGCCTCCAATACCGCCGCGCCCGCAAGACGCATGATGCCATAAGAGTCCAGTGGAAAACTTTTGTCGGTTCTTCGCGCCTCAATTTTAAAAGTTCGCATTCCGTGCAAAACTAACAACTTGGCTTCCTCCACACAGGCCGCCAGTATTGCATCCACCGTCTTTTCACAGGTTTGCGTTTTTGCCCAACCCGCAATCCCAAAAAGATGCGCAAGCGCATCCTCAACACGCACTTCAGCATCCCCATCGCAGCGCACAAAAAACCGCCCGTGAGTACGTTCCACCACAGCGCCAGTCCCCCGAATCATACTCTTAAGGTTTTGTTTGAGAATATACTCAAACATTTTCCGGTTCTCACCCTTGAGGGCAAGCTCACCCGGCTTTAAAAGATAACTCGTCATACTATTCCCCCTAAAAGATCACATATTTGTTGTATCGCCTCAAGCAGGCGCTCGATTTCTTCCATAGTAGTCGAATACCCCTGAGAAATGCGAATTCCCTCAAGACGTGTCCGCTGATCCAAACCCATCGCAGCAAGCACTGGGCGCTCATGCCCAGCAGACGAGCACGCTGAACCAGTCGAAACCGCAAAACCCGCATCATCAAGCGCACGAACCATCACTTCGCCCGGTATGTTCCGAAACGCAACCTGAAGGATATACGGAGAAAAACGCTCGTCAGTCGCAGCCCGATCCGTCGGAATAAGAGCAGTGCCGGGTATGGCAAGAAGGCCGTTTATTAAACGGGCGCAGCGCACACATGCCGCAGCATGTTCAGTCAGCACCATGTCAGGCCCCGCGTAACGCTCAAGACACGCGGCAAGGGCAAGCGCCCCCGCCGTATTCTCGGTTCCTGGCCTCACACCGCGTTCCTGCCCCCCACCCACATAAAGCGTATCCAACCGTTTACGCAGGTAGAGAAGGCCAATGCCCCGAGGCCCACCCAGTTTGTGGGCGCTTATAGACCCTGAATCCACATCCCAAGCACTCAGACTCACCGGAACCTTGCCAATGGCCTGAACCAGATCGCTGTGTATATGTACCGGCGCTCTTTCCCGCGCCCGAATACAACGCACAAGGCCCTCGATGTCCATCACCGCGCCAGTTTCATTGTTAAGCGCCATAAGCGCCGCCACCCGCACGTCAGGATACTTGTCGAGCGCCTTAGTCAGCGTTACTGGTGTAAGCCGTCCGTCTTTTTCCACGCTCACCGCGCCAGTCTGCTTCCCCAGTCGCTCAAGCGCCCGGCAGTTCTCTCGTATCGAAGGATGCTCCACCGTAGACACTAGGATGGGTCCCGTACTCCCGCGAACCAAAGCGCTATGAAGCACGATCGCGTTTGACTCGGTTCCCCCAGAGGTAAAATAGATAGTTTTCGCACTTACCCTCAGAATCGCAGCGCAGCGCTCGCGGGCGTTTTCCAGTGCCGCACGGGCGGCGCGTCCCTCACTATGGAGCGATGATGGATTAGCAAACGGGACTTTTTCCTCAAGCACAGACTCATCCGGCAGCGCGGTTGCAGCCCAGTCAAAATAGGCGCGTTTTTCAACTATAAGGTTTTTCATAGATACATTCTAGCAATCTTCTTGCTCAGTGTCTCTAGAGAGACACATCTCTCCTAAGACATTGAGCAAGAAAATCACTCTGATCTGGTGAGTTTATACCTGTTCCTCATCCAGTTTGACCTTGACACCATGCCACGCTTCATCGGTCATGGTGAAGTGCGGGCGTTGCTTCATCCGAGGTTCGAAGCGCCCAGACTCGGCAACTATCAGATTATCCATCCCATTGTCCATGCCTTTCCCCAATTCATGGGTGATACTGGACAGCTTACGGTTCAGCGCTATCAGCAAATGCTTCGGAGCAGGTTCTCTTTCGCATAGCTCGACAACTTCGTTGCCCTACTCGGCGCCGTCTGTCTCTAGACAATCGTTTCCTGTCTGTAGACAATTTCTTTTTGTCTGTAGACAAAAACTTTCTGTCTAGAGACAACCGTTTCTTGTCTACAGACAATCACCGTCTGTCTATAGACAATCATCACCTGTCTAGAGACAACCGCTTCCTGTCTAGAGACAATCACTACCTGTCTAGAGACAACCATCACCTGTCTCCAGACAATCATCGCCTGCCTAGAGACAAAAACTTTCTATCTACAGAAACATCTGCAAAGTGCTGGTCAGAGAAGCTGCAATGATTGAACATAGTTTCAATCTGAAACCGCTCAAGTTACGGTCTGGGATTCCGATACTGTATGGGTAAGGATATAGAGTGATACGCATGTTGTGTTTTGCGTAAAAAACGGGAGGCTTTGATGATATGAGCGCCGCGTTATATCAATGGAGGTTTATATGCTGAATATAGATGAAGAAAGAGACAATTTGACTAAGAAATTATCAGAACAGTATTCCAAAAATATAATAAGCATGGAAGAATATGAACGGATGCTGGAATATATAAATAAAATAGAAACAAAAAATGAAATAAGTATAATTGAAAAAGGTATACAGGAAAACAATAATGAACATTATGAAATAATAGTACCAAAAACAAAAGAGAAACATGTATCACTATTCTCATGGAGAACAACAGATTTAGAACCAATAAATGGGAATGGCGGGAAATTTACCAGTTTATTGGGAGCAACGAGGATAATAGTAAAAAATTTGCCAAAGGGAAGAACGGTATTGAATGTAAATTCAATTTTTGGATTAACGGAAATAGTGGTTTCTCGGAAAATAAAAATAATAAATAAAACAGAAACAATATTTGCGGGAATATTTGCGCCAAACGAAATAAACAAGGAAGGAGAGGAATTGTCAGAATTGTATATAATTGGAAAGGCGGTTTTTGGAAATATAACAATAAGGACAGCAGAAGATATATAAAAGGTGGAAATGACGGCAGACGTGCAGTCATGATAGGATGAGTTAATGAAAAAAATCGTGCTGATGATACTACTTTCATGTTTTTTATGTATATATACCTATGGACAGGAAATTGAGCAAGACAATGAAACACAACAGGGAACAGTGCCTCTATCAATGCTATTTCATACTATCGGCTGGAATGTACTCCATTCCGTAACCTACAATTATGGACTCAATTTCATTGGAGCGGGACTGGGAACATGGGCTTTTATTGAAACAGGAATTGACTGGAAATGGCGGAATATCGCGTATGAAAACAACTGGATTTCCCATTCTGGGATTCCCGGCTTATATATCGGGTATGTTATTCCCGGACTTGTGCCAATAACTGCTTATATTATAGGACGTTCAATAAAAAATGAAAAACTACAAATTACTGGATTGGCTTTAGCTCAATCATTTATTTTAACCTTTAGTATACAATCAATTTTGAAAATGAGTACCGGGAGAGCTTTGCCTGGAATTATAAATAGGGCTGATCATACGAGAACTTCCCGGACAGATGATTTTAGCGGTGAATTTAACTGGTTTAATATGAATTGTATAGGCGGGTGGCCAAGCGGTCATACAGCAAACGCTTTCTCGGCAGCGGCGACTATTGCGGAATTATATCACGACAATCTTCCGTTAAAGATAGGCGTGTATACGTATGCGGCGCTTATTGGTTTGGGAAAATCCGTAAGTGTTCATTGGGCATCTGAAGTGCTTGCCGGAGCATTGATAGGTTATGCAATAGGGAAAACCGTTGGGAAAAGTTATAGGAAGTTGCTGGATACTGATTCTGATAATAATAAATTAACTTGGTATGTAACACCTCATTCATTTGGTATAATAATTAACCTGTAAAAGGTGCGGCGTGTTGTCCATATCCCGGCGCTTTGTGGAACCGGGCGCGGCGCATATGTTGGCGGGTTCGCTGCTGTGGTGAATGTCCGAATGGATTTCCAAGAAGACTGTTTTTAGGTTACTATTCAAACTATGAGAGCAACAAGGGCAATTATTCATATAGACCGGTTTTGCGAGAACGTGAAACGTATTCGGGAAAAGATAGGGCGAGCGCCGCTTATTTGTGTGCCAGTGAAAGCGGATGCGTATGGTCACGGAGCTGTGCCAGTGGCGAGGGCGGCTATTGACGCGGGGGCGCGCTATCTTGCGGTGGCCACTGTGGACGAAGGCGTGGACCTTCGGGCTGCGGGTATCAGGGCGCCTATTCTCGTACTTTCGCTTCCTTTGCCGGAGGAACTAGCGGACGCAGCGCGCCTGCGCCTCAGTCTGCTTCTGGGCGATGAAGACATGGTGAAAGAAGCAGCGCGTGCGGCTGAACAGATCGGGGAAAAGCTGGCTGTACATCTCAAAATCGATACAGGCATGGGGCGCGTTGGTTGTCGTCCCGAAGCTGCATCTGCGCTTGCCGTGCATATTGCGTCGTTCCGGTCCCTGGTGTATGCTGGTACAGCTACGCACCTGTCGGTCGCTGATTCCAGAATGCCAGAAGATAGTGATTATACGAAAAAGCAGGTCCGTATTTTCACCCAATCCATCGAAAGCATCAGGGCGAGGGGCGTTGATCCGGGTATTGTTCACGCGGCGAACTCTGGCGCTATACTTTTACATGAGGACGCCTATTTTGACATGGTGAGGCCCGGCATACTTCTGTATGGCTATTCGCCGGTCGAGCATCCTTCCATCACCGTGAACCCGGTTATGGAGCTGGTTACGCGGATTGTCCTGATTAAGACCGTGAGGCGGGGTGAGGCGCTTTCCTACGGCAGGACGTGGATTGCCTCGGAGGATACACGGATTGCCACTATTCCGGTGGGGTATGGCGATGGCCTGCCGCGTGGTTTAAGCGGCAACTTTTCGGTGTACATCCGCCGCTGCTTGTATCCGCTGGCAGGCCGCATCTGCATGGATCAGTGTATGATCGATCTGGGCAATGATACTGACATACGGCGCTGGGATGAGGTAACGATTTTTGGCGGCAATGCACAAAGCGCTGCTGACATTGCCGTCAAACTGGGTACTATTCCTTATGAAATAACCTGCAACATCAACAAGCGCGTGCCGCGTGTGTATACTTCTTTGTTTTAAGCCGCACGGCCGTATTGAATGCAATCCAATGACCTCAGTGGGGGTTAATCCCCCCTGCTATTTGTAGTTTTCAAGCAGTTCAATGACGCACTTGAGGTCATTTGTGGCGTCAAGGTAGGCATATTCGCCGCTGCCGTCGCCGTACTTGCCGCGCTGAACCAGTGGATAGCCGGCGTTTTCACACGCAATGACTTTGCTGTCCATGCCCTCAACATTAAAGGCAATGTGATGTATACCTTCGCCGTGTTTGTCCAGAAAATCCTGCCACGTGCTTTTCACGCCGTTGGGCTGAATCAGCTCAATGGCCAGATGGGGTCCAACGTTGAAGAACGCCAGTAAACAGTTAGCGTCAGGCGCGGGCTTACCCTCAACGGTGGTTTGCGTGATCTCGTACTTACCGCCGTCAGCGTGCGGCGGCGGCGGCACGCCCAGAAACGCGGCGAACTTACGCTTGGTCGCCTCAATGTCGCGTACAATCAGGGCTACTTGGGTAACCTGATCTGTTCCAATAATACCTGCCATAAAAACTCCTATTTATACGGAGATATGGTGTACCATATCCCCCTTGATTTGCATTGTATGTGAGTGAAAGATCATTCACTCCTACTGTAAACGAGTCCGACAGGACTCGCGGATAACGATTTCCCCTGAATAGGTTTTGATAAACTGAGTTGTCAGTGGCTTCTCAACGCATTCCAGCACTTTTAGGGTGAGTGTTTTCATCATGTCATCAAAGTCGTAACGCATAGAGGTAAGCGGCGGGGTGAAGTACTGGCTGACGAGTATATCATCGGACCCGATGATAGCCACATCACGGGGCAAGTCCAAGCCATAGTTCCGGAGCGCGTCAATCACGCCAAAAGCTATGATGTCATTACCACAGATGATACAGGTGGGCAGCGGTTGATCCGGCGCCCGTGTTTTCATGAAAGCGGAGAAAGTCTCAGCTGCGGGGGTTCGAGCGAGCGCCTGTGCGCATAGTATACTGTCAGGGTGTAAGGGGAGACCATGCTTTGCCATTGCTTCTGAAAAGATGTGGAATACATCCAGTCCCACGAGGTTAAGCATGTCAATACCGATGAACATGATACGTTCATGCCCCAGACTCACTGCATAGTCCACGCTTGTTGCAATGCCGCTATAGTCAAGGCGCACTACAATGCGGTTTGGATCGGTTTTATCGGGGAGGTGTTGGTTGAACACGCCGATTACAAAGCCACGGGCGATAAGTTCTTCTATTAGTTCACAGGAATTGGGGAATCCCACAAAGATACCAGCATCGATCCGCTTCTGGTTAAACATATTCCGTATCTTTTTCTTTTCATTTGGTCCATTAACATCGCAGACCTGATACACCAGCGTATAAGAGCCGCCCAGAGTGGCGGTGTTGATGATCTGCTCAGTCATGAAGTTGATATGCGTATCTTCAAGGCGACTATGCGGTTCGATCCGTTCATCCATAAGATGAAACAGACCAATAGTCTTTGAACGCTTGCCCGCGAGTATCTGGGCGGAAAAGTTGGGTGAGTATGCGTAACATTCAATCACCTCAAGTACCCGTTTTCGGGTTGCTGGTTTTACAAAGGCATAGTTATTGACTACCCTGCTGACAGTAGCGCGGGATACACCCGCAAGTTGCGCGATCTTTGCCGCGTCAATGTTTTTTCTCCCACTCACACAACACCTGCCTTAATGAACGTGTTTGCCTCAATGATTAACAAACATGTTCAATACTGAAATCGTGTTCACTATATCAACAAAAATTTTGTCTGTCAACAAAGAATTGCTCCAACAGGCAGAGTATTGAAGGCTTCTTCTTGAAAAGGAAATAACCCGACCGATCGACCAGGTTATTTCTACACAGTTTCTTAGTAGAGTGTCTTCTCTGCGTAACGACCTGCTCTGTTAATCAGCAGTAGTACCACCGTCCACAGGCAGGGCCACGCCGTTTATGAACGCTGCCTCGTCAGAAGCGAGGTAGAGTGCGGCGTTTGCGACATCCTCGACCGCGGCAAGACGGCCTAAGGGTACTTCGCCGATACGCTCTGCTTTTTTCATGGGGTCTTGAAAGAGTATGTCGGTGAGCGGCGTGTGTACTGTGCTGGGATGCAGGCTGTTACAGCGAATCTTGTCCTTTGCATAACGCACGGCGATACTGCGGGTGAGAAGCGTTACTGCGCCTTTGGTTACCGTATACGCTTCGGGCGTGTAGCGATGGCCAATGAGTCCGCACACGGACGACATATTGATGATGGAACCGCCGCCGCCAGCCCGCATGAGCGGGATAACGTGTTTTGTGCCGAGAAAGGGGCCTTTCACGTTTACCGCGAGCATATTGTCGAGATCCTCTGGGGGCATATCCTCAATGCTTTTACGGATATTGATGCCCGCGTTGTTCACGAGGATGTCAAGCCTACCTGCGCTGGTTTTTACCGCGTCAAGTGTGGCGATCCAGCTTGCTTCATCGCTCACGTTGAGCGTTACAAAGGCTGCTTTACCACCTTTTGCCTGAATATCACGCACGGTGTTGTTACCGGTTTCTCCATTCAGGTCAGCGATGAACACAAACGCGCCTTCTTCTGCAAAACGCGCTGCTATCCGCGCTCCGATACCCTGTCCCGCGCCGGTGATGAGCGCAATTTTGGGGCTGCCATTCGCTTTAAGAAGCCGCATTTACTTCCTCACTTCGATTTGCGCGAGTTTCTCGTAGAACTTCACGATAGCGCTATGATCATGTGCCGCATATCCGTGGTTTTTGAGCGCCTGAAGCGTTTCCATCACCGATGCAGTGAGCGGAATAGGTACGCCGAGCGTATGAGCAGTGTCAAGCGCGTTTTGTAGGTCTTTGATGTGTAACTCAATGCGGAAACCGGGCTTAAAATTACCATCCAGTATCATCGGGACTTTGGCGTTCATCACGGTTGAACCAGCGAGCCCGCCCTTAATTGCGTCAAACACCGATTGCGGGTCAACACCCGCTTTGGTGGCAAGCACAAAGGCTTCGGAAACCGCCGCAATGTTGAGCGCCACAATGATCTGGTTGGCGAGCTTGGTTACATTCCCGCTTCCAATGTCTCCGACGAGCGTTACCGACGAACCCATCTTTTCGAGTATAGGCTTCACCTTGTCGAATACCGCCCTATCTCCGCCTACCATAATGGCGAGTGTGCCGTCAATGGCCTTGGGTTCGCCGCCTGAAACCGGTGCATCCAGAAACGCCACACCTTTTGCTTTAAGCGCGGCTCCCACTTCCTGACTCACGGCAGGCGCGATGGAACTCATATCCACGACTATTGCACTGCTCTTAACGCCTTCGAGAATGCCATCCGCTCCGCATACCGCTTCTTGGACATGCGGCGAATTGGGCAACATGGTGATGATGATATCGCTTTTCCCGGCAAGCTCTTTGTTTGAGTCCGCACCTTCTGCGCCGAGCGCCACTACGTCATCCAGCTTTGCAAACTTGTCATACACCACGAGCTTGTAGCCAGCCTTGATGAGGTTCTTCGCCATGGGACGACCCATGATACCTAATCCGATAAAACCAATCTTTTCCATAATGTCCTCCTTGAATATAATGTCTACAGATTGCGCGGGTTTAATCAGCATGAATCCGCCTAACCCGCAGACTATTTCTTAACTAAGCGCTTTTTTAACGGCCTGTAACACATGCTCCGCGCTCAGGCCATACCTGTCAAGAAGCTGATCGTAATCACGCGCCGATGTTCCGAACTCGTCGTTTATCGCCACCTGCTCAAAGCAGACATTCACCTTGCCCATGAGTAGCGAGGCGATGCTTTGACCCAGGCCGCCGGTTTTCACCGATTCTTCGGCGGTGATGACCGCCTTCTTCCCCACCGCGTATTTTACGATTTCTTCCATGATAAGAGGCTTCAGAGTGCTGACATTGATCACCTGTACAGAGACGCCCTCAGACGCCAGCTGCTCAGCGGCTTTCACAGCCTTACTCACCATAACGCCAGTGGCAAAGATGACCGCCTCGCTGTCCGTCTTCCCGTATATCGGATACAGCTTACCAATCTCATACTCGCCATCCGGCACGGTATATACTGGCAGATCGTTGCGGTTGATGCGAAGGTACACCGGACCGTGATACTGAATTATGGCTTTGAGCATCTTCTTCACTTCCACCGCGTCGCATGGATTGAGAACAGTCATGTTCGGAATAGCTCTGATAATGTTGGCGTCTTCCACGCTCTGGTGAGTCTTGCCGTCGCCGAAGTCTGAAAGGCCACAGCTTGAGCCGATGATTTTTACATTGGCTTGAGGAATGGCCACTGAACAGCGTATCTGGTCATAAGCACGGCCAGCGGCAAATACAGCAAAAGTACCCGTGAAAGGAATCTTTCCGGCTAGCGCAAGACCAGCGGCAACAGATGTCATGTCCTGTTCAGCAATGCCCATCTCGAAGTAGCGATCCGGAAACGCCTGCTTGAATAGCACGGACATAGTAGACTTGCCAAGATCAGCCTCCAGAACCACGATGTCCTTGTTGAGCTTGCCCGCCTCAACAAGAGCCTCTCCATATGCTTTACGTAAATTAACTTTTTCGATCATAAATCTGCCTCCAGTTCCGCCAGCGCCTTTTTGTACGTGGCCTCGTCGAGTATACCATTGTGATACGCGGCGTTTCCCTCTGCAAATGAGAAGCCCTTCCCCTTGATCGTGTCCAGTATGATGACCGTGGGCTTTTCCGTTATCTGCCGCGCTTGTTCAATCGCGGCAATAATTTTGGCTATGTCATGACCCGGACACATAATGATCTTCCAGCCAAATGCCCGCCATTTTTTATCAAGGTCAGGGATGGTGAACGTTTCGCTTGTGGGGCCAGTCGCCTGCACCTTGTTCCAGTCAATGAATGCCGTGAGATTATCCACCTTGAAATTGGCCGCTGCCTCAGATGCCTCCCAAAGCTGCCCCTCGGACTGCTCTCCATCGCCCATGATGACGTATACGCGGCCACTGTTCTGGTCGAGCCTCAGCGCCAACGCCATACCTACGCCAATGGAAAGCCCCTGTCCCAGTGAGCCAGTAACAGCCTCAATGCCGGGAATACTCAGATCCGGGTGTCCCTGCAAAAGCCCGCCCAGTTCCTTGACCCGTTTAAGCTCCTCGCGGGGAAACAAGCCCAGCTCACAGAACGCGGCGTACTGAATGAGCGCCGCGTGTCCCTTTGACAGAACAAGCCGGTCACGATTCGAGTCGCACAGTTTGTCCTTGTCGAAACGCATCGTGTGAAAGTACAAAACCGCCATAAGCTCCGCCAGAGACACGGACCCACCCAAATGCCCCGCAGTTCCAACGCCGATCATCTCGATTACATCGCGGCGTAAAGTATGGGCAATCGCTTTTAGTTTCTTGAGAGTACATTCATCTATCATAGACAACCTCCACAGTCAGAATAGCACCATTGTCATTAAATAACAACCCTCTATTCCGTATAATATTACCTGAAGTTCTATAAAAAACGTAAAACATGCCTTGACAGTCAAAAAATAGTATACCAAGATACATTTCAAGGAGTTAGCAATGCCGGGAATAGACTGTCCTATTGTTCGTATACAAGAGACATTGGAAACTACCTATAAAGGTATTGGCGGTTTATATTATAGCAGAGACAAAGCATGGGACTATATAAAAGAAAAAACAGATATTGATCTACTAAAAGTATTACAGGATATTGCTAATGAATAGGAAAGTCCAGATGATTTTGTTGTTTTAGAAACTTTAGAATACAAAATAAAGAATATGCTTATTACGGGTGTCAGTAACAGGGTTAATTGAAAGATTGCGCAGGTGAAATATCCTCGCAGAAAAAATAGTGTTGAGGGAGTTACTCTTTTGGACGGCGATCCTCTCTCAACAGGGCTACTCAACTCATTCCGAATAAACATCCTTGAACACATTCAGTGCCGACTTGGGCCTGCCGTCGTCAAAGAACAGAGCGCGGCTGCTATCCGGGCTGCCGGTCTCACCCACATTGGGCATGTCGTACATACACGCAAAGACATTCGCCCAGCCATAACCGTGCTTCTCCCAGGTCTCAACCGTGTTATGTGCCGGAAGCGCAATCCAAGCCGGCTCGTAATAACAAAGCCCGATAAAACCAAGCTCCACCGCAACAGCAATGGCATCACGCATTGCATCCGCCTGCCACTGTACCGTCGCCGGATGTGTCCCAGCCTCCGCATTAAGCAGATCATGGCTCACCGCTTCCTCAATTTCCAGTCTGCTGCCATATTCCGCTATTAAAATGTCTTTATTCGGGTACGCAGCCTTTACTTTGCTCAGTTCCGTCTTGAGGTTCGCTAACGTTCCGTGCCACTCAGGGTAGTACGACGTGGCAAAAATATCATAGTCCACACTGTTTTCTCCAAGGGCTTTCGCTCGGTTGATATGTGCGTTGATAACTTCAGGGTTTGTGTAATGAATAACAATACGGCTATTCGGGCTGACCTTGCGAACCGCGGCTCCAGCTGCTTTGAGAAGCTCGAATACGCCATCGCCCTGCTCACCCGCCATACCGTTATTTATCTCATTGCCAATCTGCACCATGCCAATGCTGACACCCGAAGAGGCAATCAAGGTAAGCGCCTCTTCTGTATACTCAGCAATGGCGATTTTCTTTGCATCAATGTCCATGCCATCCCAAGCCTTTGGTACACGCTGACGCGCAGGGTCTGCCCAGAAATCAGAATAATGAAAATCAACAAATAGCTTCATGCCCGCGCCTGTTACCGCGTTTGCCGTAACAATACGCTCACCAATTTTCCGCGCATTCTCAGCGTCGCAATTCCCGCCACCATAGCTCTTACCAAACCATTCCTCTGGAGCGCCGTGGTCTAGGTCCCACTGACGAACAAACGGGTCATTCCACACACGAATGCGGATATAGTTGACCCCAGCTTCGGCAAGGGTCTTGAAAATATCCTGCGGCACACCGCTAAAATCCCGATACATAACACCCCCAGCTTCAGCTGCCAGTACACTAGAAATATCAACCCCACGTATAAAATCCACAGGAATGCCTTCAATAGGTTCCACCCGAAAATCAGCAGCAGACACAGCATCAGTATCTTTTACCACCGCGCTGATACAACCAAAAACCATTGCAGCATCGCTTAGCGACGCAGTCAAATCAAATAAAGTTCTTGCTTTCATCCTGTATATGCTAATCCAAACCTCGTCAAAGTGCTAGTGCAAGGCGGAACGCCGCCGAAAACGAAACAGCGCCCCGCTAAAATGCCAATGCGCCTATTTCCGCGCCGCAACAAAAGCAGCAGCCTGTGTGTTAAACTCGTTAATAATTCTCTGGATGCCAGCATTTTCTAACTGAGTCCGAAGCACCCTGATTGCAGCTGACACATCGCCCGCCATGCCGCTAATGAGCGGCGTGTAATACTCAGCAACTATGGACTCCACCATCGCAACCTCCGAAGTAATCTTCGACTTGTCAAAACTAAACCCGTCAAACAAATGATCCGGTTTAACATTCTTGTTCCATGACCCCTCAAGCTCCCTCGCTTTTAAGTCAACCAGCGTGGGATTGGCAACATACTCAGTGCGCAACAGATTCTGATTATTCCAACCCCAGTTACAATAAGCGCCCGGGCTAAAATCCACTGATTTTGCCAGCTTCTCATACTGATCGTCGCCAACCGCTTTCCAGTGCATACCCTCAATACCGTAAAGCGCCAGATCATGGATTTCCTTGTCAGTATACAAAAGGTCAAGAACCATCATTGCCCGCTCTTTTTTCCTGCTTGCCGCATTGACCGACATGCCATTGTTAATATACGGTTTCACGCCCTTTGGCATATTCGGATAAAGGTCATACATATTAATATTCCACATAGGATGCGCCTTGTTCGCCTCGTCCACAAAGCTCTTAACCGAGCCGATATTCCAGACCATAGATACAGCCGTGCCACGAAGCAAACCATCCTGGCGTTGATCCGTAGAAGCAAGGGAATCTTTTGACCAAAAACCCCGCTCATAGTACGTTTTCATTGCCTGACAATATCGCTCGAATAGGGGCCAGTCGAGTAGATAGCTCACTTTGGTATCACTTGGATCTTGCGTGTGATAAATAAAAAACTCGCTCATGGAACCGGGCATAACAGCCATGCCATTCTGCCGGAAATAATCGTATAACAAACCGCCACTCGCGTTTCCAAGCGGCGATATGCCAGTGCTTGCCTGATCCGCCGCGACCTTGTCATAGAACTCAATCAACTGGTCAAGGCTCGTCATATCAGTATAGCCGTATTTTGCCATAATATCCCCGCGCAGCGCAACCACATCAGCATTAAACTCGTTCTGATACTGCGGAACCATGTAGATTTTCCCCGCAATAGCAGCCTGATCCCAGCCCACCTGTGGCACAGTCGCCTTAATCCCCGGCGCGTATTTCTGGATAAAATCAAGGGTCAGCGCGTAAAAACCACCCATGGCTGCCGTAGTTTCATAATGCGCCCACTGCGCTGCAGTAAAAATCAGGTCAAAATCTTCACCCCCAGAAAAAAGCAGCGGATACTTCTGACCGTGTTCAGCCCAGGAAAGAAATGACACAGAAACAGTCACATTAAGTTTTTCCTGAAACCTTTTGTTGAGTTCAGCATATACCATGTCGAAATCCTTTGGTTTATCTCCAAGCAGATACATCCTGATTGTCTGCGGCACGGAAACATCAATGCCATTATAGGTCTTGCTTCCACTCGCTCCCCCAGATGCGGCACCTTGTGAGCCACCTCCGCCAAAAAGCATACCGGGCGCCATCGCAAAAAGCATCCCAATAAGCAAAAATCCACGTGTGAAGATAGTTTTTTTCATCTATCGTTCCTCCCTTAAACTAAAATAGTATCGCAGGTTTATATAAACCTGACAATTCCCCTAACCCTTAACCGCTCCTATTGTTATACCCTGCACAAAATACTTCTGAACCAGCGGATATAAAAGCACAATAGGGCCGGTTACGACCACTGTCAGCGCCATTTTCAGTGTCTGGGTCGGCATATTGATTGCCGCCGCCACATCAGCACCAACCGCATTGGACGCAATGATTTTTTTATACGCCTCTATGTTATTAACCTGATTATATAAGAAATACTGGAGCGGCTGCATCCTTTCATTAGATATATAAAGCATGGCGTTATACCAATCGTTCCAATAGGCAAGCGCGATAAAAAGCCCCACTGTGGCAAGCGCAGGTTTCAGCATCGGCATAATCACCTGAATAAGGGTCCGAAATTCCCCACACCCGTCGATTTTCGCCGCATCCACCAGCGAATCAGGGATAACCATGATATAACTCTTCATAATAAGCAGATTATACACACTAAACAGAAACGGCACTAAGATCACAAGATAATTATTCTTCAGGTGGAGATAGCGCGTCATCAGAATATACGAAGGAACCAATCCGCCGTTAAACAGCGTGGTAAAATAAAAGAAAAAAGAAAAGCGATTTCTCCACGCGAAATCTTTTCTTGAAAGCACATAAGCGGTCATAGTCTGTATAAAAAGTCCAAGCGCGGTTCCGCTAAGCGTAAGCAGAATAGTAATCATATACGCCCGCGCAATAACCGAAGGCTCCTTAAACACGGTCTTATACGCCTCCAGAGAAATGTCGCGGGGCAAAAGAGAAAACCCATGAAGCTGCACTACCTCTTCTGAAGAAAATGACGCGGACACTACCATGATGAACGGCACGAGACACACTAAAGCCACAAGGCCATTGAGCGTATACGCGATCACGGATAATACGTTTGAATCCCAGTTGCGCCTAATGGTACGGCGTACTATTTTGTTTGTCATCTATTCCCCCTTTATACATTAGAAGAGACTATAATCCGGATCATACAGTTTCACTGCTTTATTCGCCAGAAGTATGGTGATAAAGCACAGAACGGACTGATATAAACCAGCCGCCGCTGACATACCAAAGTCATTATTGTTTATGAGTGCGCGAAAGGTGAAGGTATCGATAACGTCTGTTGCGTTATGCAGGATACCATTATTGCCGACGAGGTTATAAAACATATCGAAGTTGCCTCTGAATATGCCGCCTATAGCAAGCAGGAGTAAAATAATCACCGTTGGCATCATAAGGGGTATAGTTATTTTGAATATCCGTTGAAATTCATGTGCGCCCTCAATATAAGCTGCTTCGTAGAGCGAAGTATCTATGCCCATGATTGCCGCCAGATACATAACTGAGCCGTAACCCACGCCCTTCCATGCGCCAAAGAACATGAGGATGAGCGGCCAGAGACTGCCGTCCGCGTAAAAATTAATTTTCTCCCCGCCCAGTGTCTGAATCATGGAATTAAGAAAACCAAAATCATAGCTAAGGATATTAAAGGCGAGAACTGAGACGATGACCCATGAAATAAAATATGGCAGGAACATAACTGACTGTGAAATCTTACGGAAATAGCGGTTTTTCATTTCCACGAGGAGTATTGCGACAGCCATTTGCAGCGTTGTGTTAAAAGCGATGAACAGAATGTTGTATAGCACGGTATTTCGGGTAACGAGCAGTGCTTTGCCTGACTGAAAAAAGAACTCGAAGTTCTTAAAGCCGTTCCAAGGGGAGTTGAATATCCCATCGACATAGTTATACTTTTTGAACGCCATGACAATACCTGCCATTGGCAGGTACGCGAAGACAACTGTATAGATAAGCGCTGGGATCAGCATAATCAAAAACACCCGGTACTTGACGAAGCGATTAAGAAAGGTTTCTTTTTGCGACATTCACTGTCTCCTTGTTTTCTTGTTTCATACATTCAGATTAGCTCTGTTGGTATTCTGTATAACATAGACTGACTTGCAAAAAACATGGATAATTCTGCTATTTGCTGAGCAAAGCGCCTAACCTGTTTTCCCGCCCCCATCGTCATGGTTCCTGTTCCCATTGTCATGATTCCCACCATCATCGCCTCTGCTCCCACCTCCATTGTCATGATTCCCACCATCATCGCCTCTGCTCCCAACCCAATCGCTACCGTTCCTGTTCCCATCGTCTCTGCTCCCACCTCCATCGTCATGGTTCCCGCCCTCATCGTCTCTGCTCCCAACCCAATCGTTACCGTTCCTATACCCATCGTCTCTGCTCCCAACCTCATCGTCATGGTTCCTGTTCCCATCGTCTCTGCTCCCAACCACATCGTCTCTGCTCCCACCTCCATCGTCATGGTTCCCGCCCTCATCGTCATAGTTCCCGTCCCCATTTCTTCTGTTCCCATCCACATCGTTTCTGTTCCCATCCCCATTTCTTCCGTTCCCGTCCACATTTCTTCCGTTCCCGCCCACATTTCTTCCGTTCCCATCCCCATTTCTTCCGTTCCCGTCCATATCGTCTCTGTCCCCCTTGACAGTTAAAAAAGGGTATACCAAACTAGGTTTTAAGGAAAAAAAA
Organism: Treponema sp.; assembly: GCA_031267685.1. Classification (GTDB taxonomy): domain Bacteria; phylum Spirochaetota; class Spirochaetia; order Treponematales; family Breznakiellaceae; genus JAIRMT01. The sequence continues at coordinate 56,903 of JAIRYV010000009.1, read as the reverse complement.
TGAAACAACAGGCGCTCTTTAACGTGGTGTATGAAGACAAACAGATTGTAGCGGTGAATAAGGCTTCAGGAGTCGCAGTGGGAGGCGACCGATGGGACACGGCAAAGGAACGGCTCGACCTGCTTTTGCCCCATCGCGTGTTCACGGTACACCGTATTGACCGGGATACGTCCGGGCTTGTCCTGTTTGCCCGGGATGAGGAGACTCACCGACGGCTTTCAATCGCCTTTGAGAAGAGATTGGTGAAGAAACGCTATATCGCTATTGTCCACGGCAGGCCAGCATGGTCTGAAACTACGTGCGCGCTTTCCCTAGTGCCAGATGGGGATAAGCAACATCGTACTATCATCGACCAGTATCAGGGCAAAAAGTCCCGCACGGTGTTTAGGCTTCTGGGAAGCGTGGAAACCTACAGCGTGATTGAGGCGCTGCCTGACACCGGACGTACTCACCAGATTCGCGTTCATCTGGCAAGTCTGGGTTACCCGCTGGTTTGCGACTCTTTGTATGGTCGGAATCAAAAGCCTGTACTACTTTCGTCATTCAAGCGTGGTTGGCACGGGGACCCGTTTGAGGAGCGTCCCTTGCTCGCTCGTCTTGGACTGCATGCACTCTCGATTGTTACGCCTGAAAAAAAGTTTTACGCGCCTTTGGCACGGGATATGGCCGCGCTCATCACGCAGATGAGGAAAAGCACTGGCAATGAGGCGCTCCTGTCACTTTTTGATGAATAGGAGCGCCGGATTAACGGGGAAACCTTATAAGGCGACGTTGGCGAAAGGCGGAGCGCGTTTGAGTACCTGCGCAACACAGTGGTGTTCGCTCTGACTCAGCTCAGGGTCTAATTCGAGCATAGCGAAAGCATCAGTGCGGGCATGTTCAAGGATGTGTATGTCCCGTATCAGATCAGCGATGCTCAAACCAATGTTGCCTGACTGCTCAATACCTGCAATCTGACCCGGACCGCGGAGTCGGAGGTCTTCCTCTGCTATGACAAAACCATCTGTACTATTCTTCATCACTTTAAGTCGGTCTTTGCTATCATCCGAGAGGTGATTGTTCTCATCATCTGTATACACAAGGAAACAGTAAGACTGCTCATTACCACGACCTACGCGTCCCCGCAACTGGTGCAAGGCGGAAAGTCCAAAACGCTCGGCGTGTTCAATAACCATGCATGTGGCATTTGGCACGTCAACGCCTACCTCAACCACGCTTGTAGCCACAAGCATACGAATCACACCCTTGCGAAAGTTTTCCATGGTTATGCGCTTTTCCTCCTCGTTCAACTTCGAGTGAATCAACGACATATCGTACTCAGGGAAGATTTCTTCAGAAAGTCGCAGTGCCATAGACTCAGCATCCTTGAGCGACTTGTTCTCATCAGCATCAATAAGCGGATACACAAAGTAAGCCTGCCTGCCTGCTGCGAGCTGCTGCCGCACAAAGTCATAGACGCGCATCTCATTGGATTGAAGCGCGAGATGCGTGATAACCGGCTTCCTGCCCAATGGCATATCCCGGATGATTGACACGTCCATGTCCCCGAAAACCGTGAGTGCGAGAGTGCGCGGGATAGGCGTCGCGCTCATCATCAGAAGATCGGGCTGGTCCCCTTTTTCCACAATGGCCTGACGCTGTAAAACTCCGAAGCGGTGTTGTTCATCAATCACGACCAGCCGCAGGTTTCTATAATGTACATCTCTTGAGAAAAGCGCGTGGGTTCCTATAATAAAGTCAATTTGACCGAGTGCAAGGTTTTTGAGAAGCTGGGCGCGTCCTGATGATTTGATGTTCCCCGTGAGAAATGCCGGGCGCAATCCAAGGGGTTCCAGAAGCCGAGCTGCGTTTTCAGCGTGCTGACGCGCCAGTAACTCAGTGGGCGCCATAAGCGCTGCCTGGCCGCCCGTTTCAGCGGCTCTGAGCGCTGCCAAAAACGACACCAGCGTTTTACCAGAACCAACATCGCCCTGAATCAGCCGTGCCATAGGGTAAGGGCTGTCTATGTCCCGGTTAATATCTGCAAGTGCCGCAACCTGACCTTGAGTGAGGCTGAAAGGCAGACGCTCAATCAGACGTTTTTGCAAAGAGGACATCGGCGCATCAGGTGCTTGCTCACCCGGAGCCCGGCGCCGCTCAATCATCCGTTGCACTATGACCATTTCAAGGTAAAAAAGCTCTTCGTAGACGAGCGTTTGTTTTGCCACGTTCAGTTCCTCAACCGAAGTAGGGAAATGGATTGCTCTGATTGCCCGGGACTTGGAGAAAAGTCCCCTGCGCTCAATGAGATAATCTGGCAGCTCATTTTCAAGGGGTCCGGCATACTGATCAAGCGCTTGTTTGATGCAACGCCGCAGTGTACCGGCTTTTAACTTCGCGCTTAACCGGTACACTGGCACAAGGTGGGCAAAATTCTTGCTGGTTCCGCCCTGAATTGCCTCTACTTCGAAGTTAGTGGACTGAATCTCCCCATATTTATAGAAGAAAGTTCCCCAAAGCCAATACTGGTTCCCTACCACAAGCTGGTTTTCAAGAAAAGGACGCTTGAAACAGACCAGTACGCCTCGTCCACTCGTGTCCTCAACATGAATCTTGAGGGTTTTCATTGCTCCAAACCCGAACCAATCGTGGGCAATGACCCGAACCTGTGTACACACGGTTGCGCGTTGAAAGTCCCCGATGGGAACAATCGTGTTTCGGTCTTCCCAATCCCGGGGATAATAGCACAAAAGTCCACCCACGCTCGTAACGCCGAGGTGGGTAAACGCGCTCTTCAGCTCAGGCCCCACGCCTTTGATATGATCAAGCGACGCGCTTAGTTCCCGCAAAAACATACTTATAGGGGAAGGCGTTCCAGCAGGGAAATCACGAACTCAATGAGAAAGTGGAGTCCCACAGAGATACCAGCTAGAGACACAATCGACACAATGAGGCCGTTTCGGTAATTGATGATACGAGGCCCAAAGAGAATTCGCTTGATACGATACAGCACTGGCTGGGAAATGGTGTCAACGATTTTCCAGAAGGGGTTGTAGTAGATGTCCTGTCGTGCTAGGTAAGCGAACAGTCGGAGCATGAGTACCACAGTGAAGAAGCCGAGGAGAAAGGACGTCGCGGACCATAGGGCTGACACGAGCATTGCGAGGATGATTCCCAGCCTGATCTGGCCATAGCGCGCAAGGGTCAGGAAGACCTGATTTACGAGCGAGAGCATCGCCATTGCCACAATGGGGGAAAAGTCCAGCATACTGGTACGCAGTACGGTAAAACGCCGGAACCAGTTCAGATACGGGTCTGTAATGCTGCTGAGGATTTCGAGCGGTCTGCCATATTGAGCCCCGCTGAACCAAGTGAGCATGATCCGCACAAAGATCAGGATCATGTAGAGACTGGTGAGAGTCGCCAGAACATTCATAAGTGCTTGCATATCTATAACTTAGCAGAACATTTTGATTACGTCGAGATCGATTTTGCGTGAATATATGTGGAATATCTTTTTCTTTATCCATAAGATGGGTTAGTATAGATATACAAAGGAGCATATTAGTGCAACAGAAAGAAACTGATCTTGCGGGTCTTCGCGCTGCTGACGCGAAGGCGTATATCGCCCAGTACCTGACGACGCTGAAACTTACGGAAAAGAAGCTGGCGGAATGTACGGCGGAAGAAGCGAAATGGCGCGATCGTGTCGCGCTTGCCCGTTCAAAAGGCATTGAGGATTTGGCGCAGGAAGCGGAAAAACAGATGGAACGCGTAACAGAGCAAAAGAACAGTCTGAGCGCGGAAATCGCGGAGTTAAAGTCTCAGATTGAGATTATGAGAAAACAGCTGCCTGGGCTTGCGGCTCGTGAACGGAGCGTAGACCCGGACCTTTTGGAACAGGAACTTCTCATGGCCACGGGTTATTCTCCGGGTGAAGAGGACCTTGCCGCGACTGACCGTCGCTTGAAAGAATTGGAGCAGAGTGCCACACTTGACGCGGAATTAACAGCACTCAAGGCAAAGTATAATTGCTCTACGGGGTAGTTTCTTCTATTATATAGAGTATGAATTATCTTGAACTTCCTGTGTATAAACACAAAGACCTCATCCTTTCAGCCCTTGCTGGCAATCAGGTGGTGGTGGTGGAAAGCCCGACTGGTTCGGGCAAAACCACCCAGCTGCCGGTGATTCTCCACGACGCGGGGTATGGAGAGAACGGCATTATCGGCGTAACCCAGCCGCGGCGCATTGCGGCGGTTTCAGTGAGCGAATTCATCGCCCGACAGATGGGGCACGTCATACCCGGCCTTGTGGGCTATAAGATGCGCTTTGAAGATAAAACTGATCCGCACACGCGGATCAAGATTATGACCGATGGCATACTGCTTCAGGAGATGAAGCTCGACCCCTGGCTCTCCCGTTACTGCTGTATTGTTATTGACGAGGCGCATGAACGGAGCCTTAACATTGATTTCATTTTGGGACTTTTGAAGCGAGTTGTTGAAACCCGTCCTGAGTTTAAGATTATTGTCTCGTCGGCAACCATCAACGCTCAGGTATTTTCCCAGTATTTTGGTGAATGTCCAATCGTTAAGATCGACGCCATCACGTATCCAGTTACGCTCATCTATGATCCGGTTAAAGTGCCACCGGCGCCTCAGCTATGGGAACGTACCCCCTGGGAAAATCAGCGTGCGCGCCGGCGCGCACTTACAGAAAACGCGGAAGACGCGCTCCTGAAGAAGATCACCGTAATTGTTGAGCGCGTGGTGAGCGAGGAACGCGCCGGCGACATCCTGATCTTCCTTTCTGGTGAAAAAATCATCAAGGAATGTATGGAACGTCTGTTCAACGGGCCGACTGCCGAGTATATCTATGTACTCCCGCTTTATGGCAGGCTTGCCCGTGAGGAGCAGGAGCGGGTCTTTGACCCTGCGCCCAGTGGCAAGATAAAAGTGATCATCTCCACGAACATCGCGGAAACTTCGGTAACAATTGATGGGGTAACAAGCGTCATTGATTCGGGCCTATCAAAGCTCAATCACTACAACCCCCGCACCTTCACCTCAAGCCTCGTGGAAGCGCCTATATCAAAGGCTGCCGCGAACCAGCGCAAGGGACGCGCCGGACGCACACAGGAAGGAACCTGTTACCGGCTCTACGACCGTAAGGACTTTGAGCGCCGGGACCTTTTTACCACTGAGGAAATCTACCGTACTGATCTTTCTGAAGTGGTACTCCGTATGTCTGACCTGGGCCTGACCGCGTTTGAGGAGTTTGACTTTATTTCCCCGCCAAACCGCGATGGCCTCATCGCAGCCATTGAAACCCTGAACCATCTTGAAGCGCTGGAAAGTGATCGGACTCTGTCCAAGATCGGGAAGATGATGACTGAATTCCCCTTACCGCCTCGTCAGTCTCGCATCATTGTGGAGGCAATACTCAAATATCCTGACGTAATCATTGAAACCACCATTGCGGCGGCTTTTTTATCAACAACAAGCCCTTATGTCCTGCCGTCCGGTGAGGAGATGGAGGCACGGCAGGCGCACCACCGTTTCCGCGATGAGCATGGCGACTTTGTTTCATACCTCAAGCTTCTCCGCGCTTTTGAGGAAGCGCCGAACAAAGCCCAGTTCTGTAAGAAAAACTACCTTGATGACCGCACTATGGCTGAAATAGTAAATATCACGAAACAGCTTGGCGAAATCGTTTCTGATTTGGGGGTTCCGCTTGTCAGTGGCGGCCCCATTGAAGACTACCTCTGCTGTGTAGCGCGGGGTCTCATCCAGTTTGTCTGTGCGCGGGAAGAAAGTGCCGGGTGGGACAGCGACTGGGGTACCTACCGTACCCTTACTGAGGATAGCATTCTCATTCATCCAGGTTCAGTGATGTTCCGTATGAACCCGCAGTACATCGTGGCTGGTGAAATCGTCCGCACGAGCCGTATGTACGCCATGTCTGTGTCCCCGCTCTCCAAACAAACGCTGCTCAGGATCAGCCCTGATCTGTATGATGGCTTGGTTAGAATTATGCAGCCTCAAGAGATTCTTAGTACAAAAAAGACGAAGAAAAAACAAAGGGCCAATGAAAGCGAAGAACTGGTAACACCCGAGCAGACAGAACCAAAGAAAAAGAAAAAACCACAGGATGCAGTAGATGCGCTGGCTAACCTGCCCATTGGGAGCGAGGTTTTCGAGTTTGAGAAATACCATAAGAAGAGTGGCAAAGATAAGCGCTATCTGCTCATACCATTGGAGAAGCTCGTGAAAGTACGGGAGCAGTTCATGGTTTTTATGAAGACCTATGAGCAGCGCTATCGGAATCTGCGCGGTATTCTTGTTGTGCGCGGCGAATACCGTCTGCTGATTGGCAAAAAAGTTACGCGCATCCTTTCCCTGCTGCCCCATATTGAGGCGTCGCTTCCTGACGCCCCTGAAAAGCAGTGGCCGCGGCGGGAAGTCTTTGATATAAAGCAGAACCTAGACGCTCTGCTTATCTACCTCCCTGACCTGGCCACTCCCACGCCCTGGCGGGAGCAGAGTAAGAACTTGGGCTTCATCGGCCTACTTTCGCAGAACTGGGGACGCTATGTGTTTAACTGCTCCCGGGATTTTTCAGCTATTGTGTATCAAAGCATATCCGCCATGGAAACCCTCATTGAAGAACTAGGCGAAGATGTGGACGAGGAGACTAGACAGCGCGTGAATCAGACCTATCGTCGGCTGACAAGCTGTCTGGACTAGAAGAGCCAGCGAATGGTGGCAATGAGCAGCCATCATTCGCTGACATCCCGCTAACACTACTTCTGTGAGAACTGACTTTTGGACACGCCGCAGATCGGACATACCCAGTCGTCAGGCAGGGATTCAAAGGGACCATCCTCGCCATCGTATACATATTCGCAGACATCGCAGACCCATGTGGCAGCAGATGCAGGCGCTGCCACGCTTACTGGTAACTCCACAGGTGCGGATTGAGGCACATACGTTGGGGCATTAGCAGGGGACGCGCCTTTTATGACGCGATGGTAGTATGAATAGGTCATGGGAACGCCGTCCAAGCGCTCCGCATCAAGAACTTCAGCGATGAACATCGTGTGGGTTTCAAGGTCGAAAGAGTCGCGCACTCTGCACTCAAGCCAGCCGCAAGTGCCGGTGTTCAAAACCGGCATTCCAGATGTGGTCAGACTATGAGGGACAGTGGCGAACTTGTCTGTATCTCTGCCTGAATGAAAGCCGAAAGTTCCAATGACGCCTGAATCTGCGGCTTCTGATAGAATAGAGACCGAGAACAGTTTGTGCTTTTTCAGGCACTGATTGGTCAGGTTTTTGTGGTTAACGGAAACCGTTACCAACGCCGGCGCGGATGCGGCCTGTACCACCGTGTTGACCACGCAGCCGGTGAGCTTCTCTCCGTCCGTGGTCCCGATGACATACATACCGTAACTTAGGTTTTGTAACGCTAAAGTATTCATAATGCATAGTATACACAGAAAAAGCCTATCTGAATACCTCTCCTTTTGCCTTAAACCATAGTATCAAATCCAGCGCGTCAAGCGGCACACCCTCATCATGCGCAAAGCACGTCATGGCGCGTTCAGTCTCAAGATAAACCTTTGCCGACAGTGTTCTGGGCATTGCCGCGATAACGCCATAGTCCACAAGCTGCCGCAGGATATGCCGGTCCAGAATACAGATTTCGCTTCCCTGACCAATGTTACGCAAGAAGTGCGACGCCTCTTTAAGCCCCCAGCCAGCAACCCGAAGCGCCAAACTTGCACGCGCCTCTCTGACACCGTGGCTCAATATGCTGGCAATCATGCTTCTGGGGTTCGGGAAGAAAAGCCGCTGGTTAGCCGCAATGTACGCAGCCTTGTTGTTGTGAAAACGGACGCCGCTCCCACGCAACACCGAGGCAAGCATCTCCCTCGCAGCACTATCGTCGGCGCCGCTTTCAAGCAAGCCAGAATCCGCCAGCTGGTTCACCGCAGCCCATGCACGTTTCGCGTTAGTCTGGGGTGTGCAGATACAGAAACACAGTTCACGCAACAGTTCACTGTCTGAGCCATGCGCCCAAAGTACACGGAACTCTTCCAGCCGCGCCTCAACCTCGTTGTGTATGCTGGCGTAGAGCATGCCTAAATCGGTTTTACCCATCATAGCGCTATAGAGCGTTTGACCTCCACAGGAAACACCCCGAAGAGCCGATCTAACGGCGAGTCCACAGTAAAGGACGCTCCTGCTATTTTGTTGTATATATCCACCACCATGTGCAGCTCCTCCCGGCTTTTTGCGTAAAGCGCCGATGAATAGGCCGCACGAAACAGCCCTTTTTCCGCAAGCTCCCGCGTGGAAAGCGCCGCATAACGCCGCTTTGCCTGACTATCCACCACTGCCATTGGCCCGTCATAGCCAATGGTAAACACAAAATCTTCTCTTGAAAGCATGTTTTCTTAAACCTCCGCCTTCACTATACAGCTTCACCGGGCATTTGTTAAGGTGTAAGGCAAACACTTTCTGCACAGAGCCTTGTGCCAATGGTATATCCTTAACGAAGGTGATACGTATGTCAAACGCAAGGTTAGCTATTGTCCTTTTTCTTGCTATAACCCTAGAAGCAGCCCCAGACGCGCAATGCCATTGTAGACAAACTGCACTGACAGACCAGAGAGAAGCAGCCCCATGATGCGCTCAAGCACTGAAACCCCCGTCTTGCCCAGTATACGCAGTATAAGCTCGGAACCTCTGAGGGCAATCCACACAATAGCCATGATGATGAGCAGAGCAAGGATTAGCATCACCATCATCATAACAGAGCCTGTTTCCTGAGTCTCTCCGGCACTGCCCGTATACAGTATGATTGCCGTAATAGACCCAGGACCAGCCAGCATGGGAATCGCCAGAGGAAAGACTGCCAAGGATTGGCCATCCTCTCCGCTCCCCGAAGTGTCCGACCGCTCCCGGCTTGAAACCTTAGATTGGTTTGCCTTTCCAAAGAGCATTTCCATAGAAACGATGAAGAGCATAATACCGCCGGCGATGAAGAAAGAGCCAACCTCTATGCCCAAAAGCGCGAGTACGTGCTTCCCTATGAGGACTGAGCCAAGAAGCACCCCAAAAGCAATACATACGGCATTACGGATGATCTTTATTTTCCGCCCGAACTCAATGTGAGAGGAAAGCCCAATATACAGAGGAACCAAGCCTATGGGATCAATAACGATAAACATGGTAAAGAATACCGGGAGAAATTGAGAAAGCATTGTTATAATATAGGTACATTAGTCAATGTTCGGCAAGGATACGCAAGAACATTTGTGCCAGTCAAGAATGTGTGTTTCTCCGGTCATCTCCCAAAGGACACGGACTTTTCTGACTGCTCGGAAATGACCGAAGCGGTTCAATGCTGCCCTGTGTTACGCTATGCAGAACAGGCTTTAGTGATTCAGGGCTGAGATTACGACTCTAAATGGGTCATCCGTTTGAAACGGCTGACGTGTTCTGTCGACAGAATGGATCATCCGGAAGACAGAATGCTTCATTCTGTCGACAGAATGGATCATCCACATTGCAGCGCTGGTGTATGTAAGGGACACCGTTAAAGTCAAGGGGCTGGGGGCGTTGGCAATCGTCCGGGAACGGTGTTCATCATACAGGATCCCGCGAAGCCTAAGCCCAGAGCTGGCCTGATCGGGAAAGCACTCCAAAACTATGCCCCGTTGACTAGCTGGCAAGGGATTGCAATGCATATACTATAGAACTATATTACTGTTGCTGCAAGAAGGGAGCGTTGTGAAAATGCAAAAATATACGGATGTTAATGTCGCTATGATCAACAAATGGGTAAAGAATGGCTGGGAATGGGGGATTCCTATCAGTCATGAGGATTACCTCAAAGCAAAAAACGGGGAATGCCATGTGCTATTAACGCCAAACATATACGTTCCGCAGGAATGGTTCCCCGCACTAAAGGGGAAAAAGTTGCTGGGGCTTGCAAGCGGCGGCGGACAGCAGATGCCTGTCTTCGCGGCTTTAGGCGCTGATTGTACTGTGCTTGACTATTCAGACGAACAACTCGCTAGCGAAAAATACGTTTCCGAAAGAGAAGCGTATTCGATAAACATCGTTAAAGCTGATATGACTGAGCGCTTTCCGTTCAATAACGCTGAGTTTGACCTAATATTTCATCCTGTGTCAAATTGTTATGTCGAAGATGTGTATCACATCTGGAATGAATGTTATCGCGTGCTAAAAGATAACGGCGTCTTAATGGCTGGAATGGATAATGCAATAAATTTTTTATTTGATGATATTGAGAAACTGCCGCTTGTCGTGGTACATAAACTGCCTTATAACCCGCTTAAAAACCACGAGCTGTTTGAAAAGATAAATAGCGAATATGATAACATTCAGTTCAGCCACTCTTTGGAGGAACAAATCGGTGGACAATTAAAAGCTGGATTTGTTTTAACGGATATATATGAAGATTATGATAATACAGGCGTGCTTAGGGAATATGCACCGGAGTATATCGCCACAAGAGCGGTAAAACATACCTGAGCGCGGGGAAGTGGGTCGAACAAGATCATCATAGTATGATAGACTCATTTTTATCTTTGTATTTCAGGAGTTTATATGGCAAAGGAATCTGAGGGCATGAACTATGCTCCCAAAGGCAAGCCCAATCCAGTAGTTAAGCCGGGGGAATTCACATTCGCGGCTATTGCGCTGGATCATGGGCATATCTACGGTATGTGTAACGGGCTTATCGAGGCTGGTGCGGTTTTGAAGAGCGTCTTTGACCCAGACCCTAAGAAGGTTGAGCGGTTCTGCAAAACTTTCCCCAGCGTGATACCAGCGCGTTCTGAAGAAGAAATTCTTGCTGATCCAGAGGTGAAACTGGTGGCTGGCGCTGCAATAACAAGCGAGCGCTGCGCTCTGGGGCTGCGCGTTATGAGCGCGGGCAAGGACTACTTCACGGACAAGGCGCCGCTGACCACGCTTGTCCAGCTTGAGGCGGCGAAGGCTAAGGTGAAGGAGACTGGCAAAAAGTACCTGTGCTACTACAGTGAGCGCATCCACGTTGAAAGCGCGGTATTTGCTGGTCAGCTTATCGAGGAAGGAGCCATTGGCCGCGTGATTCAAGTGCTGGGAACTGGCCCTCATCGTCTGGGCGCGGCGGGGCGGCCAGACTGGTTCTTTAAGAAGGAAAAATACGGCGGGATTCTCTGCGATATTGGCAGTCATCAGATAGAGCAGTTTTTGTTCTATGCTGGTGTCAGAGACGCTAAAGTTGCCTACAGCCAGATCGCGAACTACAACCATCCCCAATATCCTGAACTGGATGACTTTGGCGATGCCACGCTGGTGGGGGATAATGGCGCGACTCACTACTTTCGCGTGGACTGGTTCACGCCCGACGGTCTCCAGAATTGGGGCGACGGGCGTTCCTTGATTCTGGGAACTGAGGGCTTTATTGAGCAGCGCAAGTATATGCAGCTTGGTCAGAAAGGCTCTGGCGGCGGGCATCTCTATCTGGCAAATGGTAAGGAAGAAACCTATTACCATGTTGAAGGCAAAGTCGGCTATCCCTACTTTGGCCAGCTTGTTCTGGACTGCCTCAACCGCACAGAGAACGCCATGACCCAAGAACACTGCTTCAAAGCCGCGGAACTCTGCGTGAAAGCGCAGATACAGGCGGTGAAGTTGCAGTAACGTGAGTACAAGCGGCGCATGGTTCACCGTGTGTCGCTTGTACTCACGGTGGCGTTGCTGGCTGATAGTTGATAGACGCAAATAAAATGAATTGTTATAGTATAGCTTATGAATACATATTTGTTATCGAAAGCTGCGTGGCTGAGGTTCTTCCTTTTTATTATGGCAGGACTCGTTTTGCCGGCAGTGTTGTACGCCAACCCCGAAGCTGACAAATACGGGGGACTGGGACGGCCAAGTGATCCGGCGCCGTTCATGGAAAAAGCGTGGCAGGGAACGCTTCCCAACGGGCTGCGTTATTACATTCTGGAAAATGCGCGACCTGAAAATCGCGCATTTCTTACACTGGCGGTGAATGCCGGCTCAGTGCTTGAAACTGAGAGCGAGCGCGGGCTTGCTCATTTCGTTGAACACATGGCCTTTAACGGCACGGAGCGTTTCCCCGAAGCAGAACTACTTGCATACCTTAATTCTATTGGTATGCGTCTTGGCTCGGACGCTAATGCGTATACTGGCTTTGATAGTACGGTTTATAGCATTGAGACGCCGATTGAAATGGTGAACGGAGTCAAGAAGATTCCAGAGAAGGCTCTGGCCATCATCGACGACTGGTCTTACGCCATTACTTTTACGCCGCAAGACGTTGATGAGGAGCGCGGTGTTATAATGGAAGAATACCGTATGAACTTAGGCGCGGTGGATCGTGTGATACGGCAGCAGTTGTTGCCGATACTGTTCAAGGATTCGCGCTATGCGGTGCGTCTGCCCATCGGGTTACCGGAAATAATTCAGACTGCGAGCGCTGAGCAGCTCAAGGCATTCTATCAGCGCTGGTATCAGCCGGATAACATGGCGATCATCTTTGTTGGAGACTTTGATGGCGCGGCTTTAGAGGCGGAACTGGCAGCGCACTTTACCGCGCCCAAACCCGCGACGCCTACAGTTCGCCCTGAATACAACCTCGCGCCGCCCAAACCTGCGACGTTCTCAACCGCAACCTTCACTGACCCGGAGTTCCCCTTTAGAGCTGCCTATCTTTATTACAAACTGCCGCAGAAGAAGGTTGGTACTGACCTTGCCGCGTTCCGTGAGCTTATTATTGATAAGCTCATTGCGCAGATGATAGGCAGTCGTTTTAGCGATGTTGCTGCGAAATCGGACGCGCCGTATCTGGACGCTGGCACGATGATTGAAAACTACGGTGCCTCATCGCGCTTCTATGTCTTGGTTGCGGAGGCGAAGAGTGGGGGCTTTGAAGACGCGATTCGCGCGCTCTTGCTCGAAAAGAAGAGCATTGAGCGTTACGGTTTTACTGACGCTGAGATTGATCGCGCTAAACGGGTGCTTTTGTCCAGCTTACAAACGCAGGATTCCGAGCGTGACCGGATAGATTCCGATCTCTATGTTTCACAGCTTATCGAGCATTTCCTGCGAGACGAACTAGTGCCAGGCGTCTCATGGGAATTAGACGCTGTTCAACGTCTGCTTCCTGGCATCACTGCCCGAGATATTGCATTGGCAGCGCGGGCATACTTTGCTGCTAACGAGCTTTCGCTCTTTATTCTTGCGCCGGATAGTGAACTACCGCTGCTGCCTTCAAAAACGCAGGTGCAGCAACTCGTAGTACAGACCGCTGTCGCGCCTATAGCGCCGCCGACGAATGAAGACCTCGGCGAAGAACTGCTTGAGGAGGAGCCAGTACCGGGCTTTATTGTGGCGGAGGCACTGGACGAGGAAACTGGTGCGCTCATCTGGGAGTTAAGCAATGGCGCTACAGTTATATTGAAAGAAACCGCCAATCAGAATAACCAAATCACGCTGGTTGCACAGGCGCGGGGCGGCATTACCAGCGCGGCGGTGGAACAGAGCATCAGTGCTCGTCTGAGTTCGGAGCTGCTCAATGCCTCTGGCATGGGGCCATACACTCAGCAGGAACTGAGCAAAAAGCTTGCTGGTAAGCAGGTAAGTGTTGGCTTTGAAAATTCGGCGTGGACGCGCACGGTTAATGGCTCTGCCTCCACCAATGACCTCAAGACCTTGTTTGAACTGCTGTATCTTGGTTTTACCCATCCGCGTATTGATGCTGACATCATAACGGTTATCCTTGAACAGTACCGTGCTATCCTCACTCAGCGCATGGAGGTTCCCATAGTCTACTACAGTGATGAGATAAACCGAGTCATAGCGGGCAATAACCCGTATTTTATGCCGCTTACCGTTACTGACCTTGATCGCGTGAACCTTGATGAGGCGCTTAGCTTTGCGCGTCGCGCTCTTAACCCGGCTGATTATGTCTTTACCTTTGTGGGGAACATTGACATTGCCGCCATGTGGGAGTACACGGAAGCCTACCTTGCGGCAATTCCGTCGGATCGTGAGCGTTTCAATGAGTGGGAGAATACGTCAATCACGCGCCCGGGGCAGATGGAAGAGAATATCTACAAAGGCAGGGAAGAGCAGAGCTATGTTTACATGGCTTACTTCAACGATGAGCCGTTCAGTGAGGCTGACAATGCGGTGAGTGAGGCGTTAACCGAGTATCTGGAGATTGTCCTCATGCGCGAAATCCGTGAGAAACTGGGTGGCGTTTACAGCATAACGGCGCCAGTGTCGCTTCAGCCTCTGCCGCCTGACGAGGAGCTTCAGATGAATATCTTCTTTGGCTGTGATCCGAATCGTGTTACTGAACTGAGAGCAGCGGTGAAAGCGCAGCTTGAGCTGATTGCTAATGGCGATATTGATGCGGACACTTTTGCTAAGGCGCTTGAAATTCTGAAGAATATTTACGAGAGGAACCTTCAGAGTAATAACTATATTGCGCAGAGTTACAGTAACTCGGCTGTGATATACCAGTCGCCATTGAGCCGTCTGAACCAGCGTTTGTCGTTCTATGAGGCGTTGACGCCGGCGGACATACAGGCGATGGTAGTGCGGCTTTTGCCAAACGGTCCTGCGGAGTTTATGCTGTATCCTGAAAACTGGAAGTAAAAGCCCACGAATGGCTTTGACGGTTGTCATGGCCATTCGTGGACAACGTTAATAAGAGAAGAGGCTAGAATGTTTGATGTTTACTATCTGGTACTGGTGGCGCCGACGCTGTTGTTGTCAGTGATTGCACAGATACTCGTGAAGTCCACATTTGCGAAGTATTCACAGGTGCGCTGTTCCCATAAGCTCACCGGACGGGACGTTGCTGCCCTGCTGATGAAGGTGAACCGCATCCATGATGTGGGGATACAGCCTACGCGGGGGGCGCTCACTGACCACTATGACCCGATGACCAAGTCACTTTGCCTTTCCCAGCCTGTGTTTGCGCAGAATTCCATTGCGGCCATTGGTGTTGCGGCGCACGAGACTGGCCACGCGATACAGCATGCTGTGTCCTACGCCCCACTGGGGCTGCGGAGTACGTTGGTGCCAGTGGCAAACATTGGCTCGGCAGTTGGGCCGTGGCTGGCACTGGCTGGCTTACTGCTGTCGTTTCCCCTGCTGATCAATCTGGGCATCATATTCTTTGGCGTGTCGGTGTTGTTTTATGTCATCACTCTGCCGGTCGAGTTCAACGCTTCGGCGCGGGCAATCACGCTTCTGAGAGAGAATCATGTATTAAACGAAGAGGAACTCGATGGGGTTAAAAAAGTGCTTACCGCCGCTGCCCTTACTTACGTTGCCTCTGCTCTCACCGCGCTGATGAGCTTTATCCGGCTTATCCTACTTGCCCGGGACCGGCACTGATTTGTGATTAAAGATAAATCCTTCTATATAACACTGGCGAAGATTGCTGTGCCTCTGGTACTGCAAAACCTCATCACCTTTGGCATTGGCCTCATGGATAACTTCATGGTTGGGTCTCTGGGCGACCAGGCTTTGTCCGGCGTGTTTCTGTCAAACCAGATACAGTGGATGCTTCAGATGTTGAACGCGGGTTTGAGCGCGGCGCTGGTGATTCTAGCCGCCCAGTATCTGGGTAAGAAAGACTCTCGAAAAGCCAAGATCGTTATAAACATAGCGATTAAGTCTGCCTTTGGCGTAGGGCTTGCGTTCATGGTTCTGGCGCTGCTGATTCCGCGTCAGGTACTGGGATTTTTCACCAGGGAGCAGGCTGTGATTGACGAGGGCATCAAGTACATTGGCATTGTCTGCTTCTCCTACATTTTCTTCTGTCTCAACGGTGTGTTTCTGGCGGCAATGCGCTGCACCCAAAACACGCGCATTGGCTTTATCAGTTCGGTAGTGGGCTTCTGCGTCAATGTCTTCCTCAACTGGGTACTGATATTCGGCAATCTAGGACTGCCGGCGCTGGGTGTGCGCGGTGCGGCTATTGCCACAGTCTTTGCCCGTGCCTGTGAGTTCGGCGTGAGTTTTAGCTATGTGCGGTTCAGAGACACGGCGCTCAGGTGGAGGATACGTGAACTTGTCCTGCATAACGCGGATATACAGCACGACTTTTTCAGGTACGGCTTTCCGGTTATTCTAGGCGACATTTGCTGGGGTATTGCGGGCGTCGCGCAGGTCGCCATACTGGGACGGCTTGGAACTGAAGTGTTGGCGGCAAACACCATCGCCGCCAACCTTCACCAGATGCTGGGCGTAGTTGTATACGGCATTGCCAATGCAAGCGGCGTCATTATCGGGCGCACAGTGGGTGCAGGCGACTACGACAAGCTGAAACCTTATGCCAACACCTTGCAGGTAATCTTTTTATGTTTTGGCGTTATTACCTCGCTGCTTATCTTCACTACCAAAGACCTGATTCTAGCAGTTGGTTTCCCGAACATCTCTGCTGAGGCACACGCCTATGCTATTCAGTTCCTCTCGGTTTTCTCAGTTACCATCATTGGGACCTCGTACCAGATGTCGGTCTTAACCGGCATTGTTCGCGCTGGCGGCGCCACTCATTTTGTGCTTATTAACGACCTCTTCCATGTGTGGTTGCTGGTTATCCCATCAGCCCTGGTGTCTGCCTTTGTCTTCCACTTCCCACCTGTACTTACTTTTGCCTGCCTCAAGTGCGACCAGATTATCAAGTGTATCGTAGCGGTGATCAAGCTCAATCGCTATGATTGGATGAAGAAGCTGACGAGGTAAGGAAAAGTTAAGACAGCGATACTCGACGCGGCGCTAGACAAAAGGCTCTGGTTGGCTTAACTGTTAACAAATTAAACAAATGCTTATTCAAACAATTCTTTGCGTTGATATTGGTACTTCCTCGTTAAAGGCCGCGCTTATTGACCTTAATGGCTGGAACTTGGCCTTTGCGCGAGAGGTTTATCCCCGTCGAGCTGACGGTGTACTTGCGCGGGACTGGGAAGACGCGCTCTGCCTGTGTCTGCGTACGATTCGGAGTACCATTAAAACGAGTGTGGCCATTGCTGCAGTCTGCATTTCCGGTAATGGCCCGACGCTTGTTCCGCTGACTTTCACAGACCAAGTCCTGCCGCCGCTCCACTGGTCTGATGGCAGAGTCATCTCACTGTCTCGTATTAAGTCGTTCTTTCTGCCTCATGCGGCCTGGTTTCAAACCGAGCGCGTGAGCGACTATGAGTGTGTGCGCTACTTCTTCTCCTCACAGGAATGGCTTTCGTTCAGGCTGGGCGCGAATCCGGTGAGCATACTTCCTTCCATAGCTTATCGTCCGTATTACTGGGACGAAGTTCAATGTCGCAGTATAGGTTTTGATATTGAAAAATTCCCGCCTTTTGTGAACATGGGAAGTGTGATTGGCCAAGTCTCCACAGAGGCAGGCTATCATTTCAAGCTCCCTGTAGGAATTCCCATCATTGCAGGTGGTCCAGACTTTATCATGGCGCTTATCGGCGTGGGGGCAATCAGCGAGGGGCTTGTGTGTAACCGGGCTGGAAGCTCCGAAGGCATCAACCTGTGTAGCACTGTTCCCATACAAACCAGTGAACTGCGTGTCCTTCCCCATGTGGTGGATGGTCTGTGGAACATTGGCGGCCTTATCCCTGAATCAGGGAGTCTCTTTGACCAGTACCGTGATCAAACCGGCCAGAATGGACGGGACTATAACGAGCTGCTACAGGAACTGATTCCCGATGAGCCTTGTTGTTCTTCGGTGCCAGACATTTTTTCAGTGCCAGACACCACTCATACGCCATTCGCAATTAGCTTAGGGCGTTCCACGCTTGAAACCATCGGTTTCAAAGTGCGGGCGGTTCTTGATCGGTTCAGGCAGCATGGCCTGTTACTGACGGAAATGCGTGTTTCCGGCGGGCAAAGCAAAAATTTGCGTTGGAATCAGCTCAAGGCCAATATCACGGACTGTACTCTACTCATTCCCGAGGTAAACGATGGCGAGCTTACTGGTGACGCGGCACTGGCGGCGCTGGCCTTGGGGGAAGTGTCCAGCCCGAGCGAGGCAGTGGAGCGTATGATCCACGTCAAGCAGCGTTTTGTTCCAAACCCGTGTGTACGGTCTCTCTATACCGAGCGATACCACGCCTGGTGCGATGTCACATCTGCGCCATACCCGTAGACTACCAAGCCCACGCGTGGGTAAAAGTATTCACCCCTCAGGTTTATCTCCCTAGACTGTGGTCAATGGTCAAAGGGCGTGAGATTACGGTCTCACGTGTCTGGCTATCTTCACCGAACCCATTCAGGGATCTTGCCGAGGAAGAATACCTCCAGGATAGCTATCCGAGGTATATCTACTACATCCGTCCTTCCGCACAGGTGATGATATAAGCCGCCAAACGTCCAGTCCTCAGCCTCTTTAACTAGGCCAGCCCGTTTGGGATTTTGATCTATATACTTAAATACTTGCACAAACTGCCTTACATCATTGATAATCTTCGAAAAGAACCGTTTTCCCCAGAGATGCCCACTTTTTTTATTGTGCAGTTTGTTCCAGTAGCGGGCGAAATTCCCCTTGATCCACTGCATTATGATGGAAAGAGACTGACCCTTTTCCGGTTTGATGAGTAAATGGATGTGATTATCCATGATACAGAAGTTGAAAAGCTCAAAAGGGTACTTTTCTTTTGCTTTTTTGATGAAGGTCAAGAGTATTTCCTTGATCCACGACGATTGGAGGTCCATTTCGTTTCGGTCAATTTCCGAGGTAACGTGATAGAGCGCTCCGTCTTCTAGTATTCGTTGGTGTCCCATAACCATAATAGAGCAGTGGGGAGGCGTATTGCTTCAATACTTAGTGAATTTTTGAAGTTTTTTTGTGGGTGTCTGGCGCCACTTGTAGGTCTCTGGCACTTAGCGCCGTAGCGCCAGACGCCAGAGTGCGTGTCCCGCTTCGCCCCCTGAGCCTGCCCTTAGTTTTCCACATCCCAGACTTCTAGGTCGCGCAGTGTGCCGAACTTGGGCAGGTCGCCGAAGCTCACGCGCTTATTCACAGCGCGGAGTGCGAGTTCGCTGTATACACCCGACACCGGCACGTCCGCGGCGATACGTTCCTGCGCCTCAAAATAGCCGGCGCGTAAAACCTCGGGGTCAACGCTCTCGTAAATCGTGGTAAGCAGAGCGTCCATCGCGGGATCGCTATAGCCAGTGTAGGAGTCGTTAGAATCAGCGAAATAGCGCAGGTTGCGCGAAAGGTTAAACACATTCGCCGGCATTCCCAGAATAGTGATGTCGTAATCGCGCTTTTGTATACGTGCCACCGTCGCTGGCATATCAGCGCGTTCAATCACTACGTTCAGACCAATTGCCTTAAAGTTTTCAGCGATAATCGTGCAAACCCGCTCACGAGTCGCGTTCCCGGTCGGCACCACAAAGACAAGCCGCGTTGCCGTGTCCCAGCCCGACTCGGCAACTAAGGCCCGCGCCCGCTCCGGATCGTAGGTGTAACGCGCCGCTTCCTCGTTCCAGTACTCAACCTGACTTGACACCGGCGTCCGCGTCATAAACGCCTCGCCCTTAAAAATGTTTTGCAAAATCCCATCGCGGTTAATGGCTATGTCCATAGCCCGCCGCACCGCGACATTCAACGTGGCGTTATTATAAAGAAGCGTCTGCACCGTATTTGGCTCGCCACGCTCGGTTCGCAAATGCGGCATATTTATCACACGCTCATAATCATCAACCGGCAATAACCCCACACCAGGGTAATTCATGTCGATTTCGCCACTCTCAAGCTGGGCGCTCAGTTGATTCCCCGACAATATCTTAAAGTTAAGCGTGTCAATCTTGGGCCTACCGCGAAAGTAGTCACTATTCGCGGTCATAGACAAATACTGGCCCGGCACATATTCCTTAAAACAAAACGCACCGTTGGTAACCGTGGGGCGCTGAAAAAACGCACAGCGTAATATGGTTTCCACCGGCTCATTTTCAAGAATATGCCGAGGCATAGTTCGCAGGGTTGTGCCAATTTCCAACTTAAAAATGTTCAGCGTTATAGGGTATTTTGTTTCAACAGACACCGTGTAATCATCGATCTTCTTCACGCCGCTAATACCACCCGCGCCCACCGGAAAACAACCACTCTCGTCCGTGCCAACGATGATGCGGTGAGCGCTCGTGTCCCGAACTCCAACAACCGGATTCGAAAACGTGTTTATGGTAAAAATAACGTCATCAGCGCTCACCGGCACGCCATCAGTCCATTTCACCTCCTGGTTTATTTTAATGACAAAGACGCGGTTATCACTGGTATCAATGCTTTCCGCAAGCCGGTTCACAAAAAACCGTTCCGACGTTTCCATCACCAAGGGCAAAAACAAAATGCGCGATACATAATGCGCCATGATATTGTTAGTTGACAGCGGGCTTACCGTTTCCGGATCGTTAGTGATACCCACCGTGATAACCTTCTGAGCAACTGGCACAGCACTTTGCTGCTTACCAAGCGCAAAAACATTCATGCTTAAAATCAGCATAAGTATAGTAAAATTTTTTTTCATAACGCCATAATACCTATCTTCCTCATTCATATCTATCCCTCATCATTGCTATAAATACTCTTGACAAATCGAGCGTTTGTTGTGAATCATCTTATCCATCATGCTTAACAAAAGTAGTCTTTCCGGTCATGAAACATGATAGAATTCGCCGTCCGCCTCTGGCACATAACAAAAACGTTCCATGTACTTGATGAAATGGCCGGAGACCGCAAACAGTCCCGCATACGCGACGGCGTGTTCTACGCCTTGGACGATGTTTCCTTTGATATTGAACAGAGCGTCTGTACGCTTATTGCCGGGGCAAACGGCTCTGGAAAAAGCCTCTTAATGTCCATAATCGCCGGCCTTGAACAGAGCGATTCCGGGAAACTAGAAGTGCGCGGGAAAACTGGATTGGTGTTTCAAGACCCAGACAGTCAAATTCTGGGAGAAACGCCAAAGGAAGACATAACAATTGGCATTCGGGGAAAATTCTTCTCAAAGAAGAAAGACAGCATCCCTATTGTGGAAAATGCGCTCCGGGAAACAGGCATTCTTTCGCGGGCAGACTTTCCGTCCCGTTTTTTATCAGGTGGAGAAAAGCGCCGCCTTGCAGTAGCAGGCGTACTCGCCATGAACGCCGAAATCATTATATTTGACGAACCTTACGCGAACCTTGATTATCCTGGAGTCGTACAGGTAAATGTTCTAATTCAGAAACTGCTGGCAAAAAAGAGAACAATAGTAATTCTAACCCACGAACTTGAAAAATGCCTCGCGCTGGCGAAAAACGGTATCGTATTATACGAAGGAAAAACAGCCTTTAACGGAACAAGCGAAGAATGTCTCACGCTCCCCCTTGAGCAGTGGGGCATTCACAATCCCCTCCACACAGCTTCCCGGCTTGAGGATTTAATCTGGATATGAAAGAAAAACCATCTGAAGCCTCAAGTACAGAATCCCCTCTTCAGAAACATTCGTAATGAGGCTATACGACTACTTGATAAGGTTTTGCGCTTTTGATAGAATACCCATGTATAGTAGGGAATTCAGAAGAACATCCTTCAGATTGATAAGCCCCTACATGAGGAGAACCTATGAGTATCAAGATTGGAAGCCGCCAAAGCTATGATATGGACGGCTTGCTTAAAGATATAGAACAGCCGGGGCTTAAAGTGCTGATCTATTTCTTTTCAATGGAATACGAGCGCTTTGAACCCCACAAGGCGGTAAAACGGGCATTTCCCCAGGCGCTCTGTGTGGGGACGTCTATGCTGGGAGGCTGGAGCAGCAATGGGATAGTAGGAAAGGGCCTCCTAGCTATGTCCCTAGGCACAGATGAGGTGGAAGAGGTCTTTTCGAGCGTTAAAGAGGGCATCAAGAGCGCCCCTGAACTCTGCGCCAAGACCGCAATAGAGGAGCTTAAAAGAAAAATCGGCTACCGGAATATCACCCCAGATGATTACTTGGGCCTGGTCTTCTTGGATGGGATCAGCCGCGGAGAGGTAATCATGCAGGCATTGAGTATGGAAGCCCGGCTCAACCTGCCCTTTGTAGGAGGCTCCGCTTCAGCGGACGAATTCACCAGAACGCTGGTAAGCCACAATGAAACGCTCTCTGCCGACGGCCTAGTGCTAGTGGTTATGAAGATGAAGATTCCCTTTCATTGCACTCACTCAGTCCATCTCCTCCCTTCAGGAAGTACTATGGTCGCCACTAAAGTTAGCGTAAAGGAACGGATAGTCTGGGAGCTAAACGGCGAGCCTGCGGCCCCCTATTATGCCAAACTCATAGGAGCAGGGAGCATAGATCGGCTTAACGAGGGGGTGTTTATAAAGAATTCACTGGGAGTGGTTTCCGGGGATAGAGTCTATTGCCGAAGTATCTCCAAAGTGGTAGAGGGAAGGGGCTTACAGTTCTTCTGCTATATAGAGGCAGGAACTACCCTGCACCTGCTCAAGCCCGGAGACATCATTGCGGAGAGTCGCAAGGTAATGACGGAAGCCCAATCCTATCTGCCACAAGTCCAGGCCGCAGTCTTGTATAACTGTGCGTATCGAGCAGCGGAACTGAAGGCCCTCAAGAAGGAACAAACCTTCAACGACCTGTTCAAACCCCTGTCCTTTATCGGCTTTACCTGCTATGGAGAAGAACTCTTCACCCATCATAACCAGACCTTAACCGCACTCTTTTTAGGGAGGCCCTAAATGATAAACAAACAAAACCAGAACGTGCCTGCGCCGTCCAAGATCGCGCCTACGGATGCCCACCTTAACCTCAACCTCAAGTTAAAGCGAGTACTGCATTACCTCAGTTCCAAACTCTCATCCTTAACCTTTGAGATATTCGCGCGAGTGGAACTCCTCCATACGACCATACAGTACCTCAATGTTACCTTTAGCCGGGTTTCCAGCGTGGTGAAGCAGGTACAAGGCTCTTTCCAGAGTAGTACCCGTTCTTTCATAGCGTCAGTCAAGGAGCGGCAGCAGTATTCGGCGTCCATAGACCGGGGCTATAAGGTCATTGACGAGGGTTTTCGCCGGTCCTTTGCATTGACCGATGACTTACAAGGCATAGCCAAGGCTTCAGGAGAGAATCTGTCGGTGATACACAACATTACGGAGATCACCAACGTTCTTGCCCTTAATGCTTCGATTGAGGCGGCTCGGGCTGGGGTAGCGGGTAAGGGCTTTGCGGTAGTGGCTGGAGAGATACGCAGGCACGCCGGCGCTACCAAGGATGCAGTGGCCAAGATTTCCCAGAACGTCGAGGATCTCATCAAGAAGATAGACTCCTTAGCCAAGGAGATGGATGGCATGAAGGGAGAAGTAGAAGAGGGAAAGCGTATGATAGAGAAGCTGGTATCGAAGAACAGCAGTGAGCAGAGCCTCATGGAGACGGTAACCAATGATTTAAGCGCTCTGGATGCGACCTTTGCCGAGTATGATAGGATAAACGAGACTCTAAACACCATGATAGACCAATCGAACCGGGGCAAAGAGGACATCCAGAAGATGCTCATAGTATTCCAACAAAACCTCTCCCAACAGGATGGTTAAAACCTAGGGTTGATGAATTGAATAGTGAAAAGAGAAACAATATATTTAACATAAGCTCTGTGTATGGACACCGTATTCCACGCATCTTGGACGATCGTCTGAGATGGCCGGACGATCGTCCGAGACGGGCGGACAGTCGTCTGGTCTATACGGACGATCGTCCGAGACGGGCGGACAGTTGTCCGAGACGGGCGGACGATCGTCTGGTCTATGCGGACAGTCGTCCGGCCTATACGGACGATCGTCCGAGACGGGCGGACGATCGTCTGGTCTATGCGGACGATCGTCCGAGACGGGCGGACAGTCGTCCAGCCTATACGGACGATCGTCCAAGACGGGCGGACGATCGTCCGAGACGGGCGGACAGTCGTCCAGCCTATACGGACAGTCGTCCGAGACGGGCGGACAGTCGTCTAGCCTATACGGACGATCGTCCGAGACGGGCGGACGATCGTCTGGTCTATGCGGACGATCGTCCGAGACGGGCGGACGATCAATACTATTGTAAAGCCTATGCCTTTAGGTATAAGATTATTGACAATTTAGGAGGATGTTATTATGGGTTATATCCCAAAGAAAGACGTTGATTTTGTAATATGGGTTAAAGGTCTGATCGCTTATGTGCAGACTCATCTTACCGTGTTCAACATTCAAGACGGAATCTTTCAGCCGATTCTGGATTTGAACACAACTTGGGAAGCTGCATACACTAAAGCCATTGACCCGAACAAAGGTACGGTGGACATCGCGAATAAGAACCGCGCGCGCGAGGCACTTGAAAAAGCTTTGCGTACTTTCATCAAGGCGTTTCTGCTTTACAGTCCTTTCGTGAGCGACAATGACCGCGACAAGATGCGACTTCCTATTCATGATACGAAGCCTACGCCCGTGCCGCCGCCCGCGACATTCCCAGAATACGATATCAACACGTCTGTTCCGAGCCGACTGTCCGTGCGTTTCTGGGACGAGGCAACTAAGCAACGGGGAAAACCTAAAGGGGTACATGGCGCAGAGATTCGCTGGGAACTTCGGGCCGAAGCACCCGCTAAGGCAGAAGACTTGGTTAATTCGGAATTCTCGACACGGACGCCTCATACCTTTGTATTCACCAGTGATAAACAGGGGCAACGAGTATACTTCTGCTTGCGGTGGGAAAATAGCAAAGGGGAAAAAGGACCCTGGGGCATGCTTGTAAGCGCTGTCGTACCGTAAGCGGAGAACGCCCGTCTGCTTTCTTTTATGATCAACACGCACTCTAGCGTGCGCAAAATACTGTTCTGCCGCGGGATATACGTCGCGGCAGAACAGTATGATTCGTTACTTCAGGTAGAGCGGGCGCTCCACATACTTTGTATGCAAAAGTTCATGTGCCTTGTGTCCATTCGGCTCGCCGAGGAAGTCCTTGTAAACCTGCTGGATAAAGGGATTCTGGTGTGAACAACGATACGGAGCCTGGGTGTCGTCAGTGTAGAGACCTGCGGCGCGTTTAGCGCGGATTTCATCAACACAGCCGTAAGGTTGACCGCCACCAGCCACACAACCACCGCGACACGCCATCACTTCAACGAAGTGGTAGGGCGGCTCTTTGCCGGCTGTGCGTGCATCGCGGATTTCATCCAGCACAGCAGCGATGTTACCCATCTGGTGTGCAACTGCTATGCGGAGCTTCTTGCCGTTAATGTCGATCTCAGCGGATTTCACGCCCTCAAGACCGCGCACGGGTTTCAGGTTGACGTCGCCAAGTTCTTGCTTGGTGATGAGGTAGTAGGCGCTGCGAACAGCTGCTTCCATCACGCCGCCGGTTGTGCCGAAAATCGTGCCTGCGCCGGTGTAGGGACCAAGGGGATTGTCAGCTTCTTCGTCCGGCAGTTCGAGTATCTGGATGCCGGCCTGCTTGATCATGCGGGCAAGTTCGCGGGTTGTGATCGAAATGTCCACGTCATAGCCAAAACCCGCGCTCTTCATGTCGTCGTTGCGATGAGTCTCCCACTTCTTGGCAGTGCAGGGCATGACTGACACCGAGTAGACTGTTGCGGGGTCTATGCCCGCGTTCTGCGCCCAATATGCCTTGATCATTGCGCCCATCATCTGCTGAGGCGACTTTGCCGTAGAGAAGTTCGGAATCATGTCCGTGTAATACTTCTCCATGTAGTCGACCCAGGCTGGGCAACAGCTCGTGATGAGCGGTAGGTCGCCGCTATTGCTGAGGCGCTTCACCAGTTCTGTGCCTTCTTCCATTATAGTGAGGTCTGCGGAGAAGTTGGTATCAAACACGGTCTTGAAACCGAGTCGGCGGAGTGCGGCGTAGATTTTCTTGGTAACAAGCGTGCCGGGTTCTAAACCGAACTCTTCGGCAAGGGCGACCCGCACTGCTGGGGCAATTTGTACCACCGTATGGATGTTTGGTTTTTGGAGCGCATTCCACACGTTCACCGTGTCGTCGCGTTCGTAGATGGCGCCGACTGGACAATGCGCGGCGCACTGTCCGCACTTGATACAGGGACTGTCGCCAAACGCGGTGTCTGCGGCGCTTGCTATGCGTCCGCTGAAGCCGCGTCCGAGGAACTCAAGCGCCCAGACGTTCTGCACGGACTGGCAGACCTTCACGCAGCGGCCGCAACGTACACACTTTTCAGGGTTAAGCACGATGGCGGGGTTGGTGTCATCAATGGGCAGCTTGTTAAGTAGTTTGGTGAAGGGGCTTTCGCGGATGCCGAACTCTTCGGCGAGGGTTTGCAGCTCGCAACTGCCATTGCGGGGACACTGGAGACAGTCGTTGGGATGGTTGGACAGAATGAGTTCAACCACTGTGCGACGAACTGCGATGAGTTCAGGGTCGTGGGTAACGATGTCCATGTTCTCTGCGATAGCAGTGGTACAGGCGCGTGCCATGCGCGGACTGCCAGGGCCAGCGGTTCGCACAATGCAGAGGCCGCAGGACCCCCAGGGAGGAAGGTCAGGGTTATAGCAGAGGGTCGGAATCTTGATGTTGACCTTCTTTGCCGCCTCAAGAATCGAGGTTCCTTCCTCAACTTGAAGCGCTATACCGTTTATCTTGCAATTTACCATAGTCTTTTCTCCTTATGCCTTGACGATTGCGCCGAATTTGCAGTTTCTGAAACATTCGCCGCACTTGATACATTTGCTCTGATCAATGACGTGGACTTTTTTCACCTCGCCAGTGATACAGTTGACTGGGCAGCGTTTGGCACAGAGTGTGCAGCCCTTGCACTTGTCCGCTATGATCTCGTAACGCAGGAGCTTCTTACACTTGCCTGCGCGACACTTCTTGTCGCGGATATGCTCAAGGTACTCGTCCTTAAAGTTCTTCACGGTGGACAAGGTGGGGTTTGCCGCTGTGGAGCCGAGTGCGCAGAGCGACGCTTTGGTCATGGCTTTGCCGATGGCTTCTAGTTTGTCGAGGTCGGCCTCTTCGCCATTACCTGCTGTGATCTTGTTGAGGATCGCCAGTATCTGGCTGGTACCAATACGGCAGGGTGAACACTTGCCGCAGGACTCGTCAACGCAGAAGTCCATGTAGAACCGTGCCACGTCTACCACGCAGTCATCTTCGTCCATAACGATCATGCCGCCTGACCCCATCATGGAACCCATGAGGGTGAGTTGCTTGAAGTCAATGGGGGTATCGAGCGCTGCTTCGGTTAAAATGCCGCCGGATGGTCCGCCGGTCTGTACGCCCTTGAACTTTTTGCCGTTCTTGATGCCGCCGCCGATGTCAAAGATGATCTCGCGCAGGGTTGTACCCATTGGCACTTCAACAAGGCCGGAGTTCTGCACCTTGCCGGTGAGCGCGAACACTTTTGTGCCTTTGGAGTCGTCTGTTCCCATTGAAGCGAACCATGCGCCACCTTTGGTGAGTATCGCGGGAATGTTCGCGTAAGTCTCGACGTTGTTGATGACGGTGGGCTTCTCCCAGAGTCCGGAGAAGGCTGGGAATGGTGGCTTGGGCGTTGGCATACCGCGCAGACCTTCGACCGAGCGCATGAGCGCTGTTTCCTCGCCGCAGACAAATGCGCCTGCACCAAGGCGTATCTCAATGTCAAAGTCAAAGCCTGATCCCAGAATGTCTTTGCCGAGCAAGCCGTATTTTTTTGCCTGTTGCAAAGCGATTTCAAGGCGATGTACTGCCAGTGGGTATTCGGCGCGGATGTACACAAAGCCTTGGTGAGAGCCAATGGTCTTGCCACAGATGGTCATGGCTTCGATGACAGAATGAGGATCGCCTTCAACGGTGGAGCGGTCCATGTACGCGCCCGGGTCCCCTTCGTCGGCGTTACAGACCACGTACTTTACATCGTTCTGTACCTTGCGGGTAGTATCCCACTTCATCCATGTGGGGAATCCTGCGCCGCCGCGTCCGCGCAGTCCTGATGTTTTGATCTCGCTGATGATGTATTCAGGCTGCCATTCAAAGAGCGCTTTCTCAAGGCTCTCGTAGCCACCGCCGTGAGCGATGTACTCGTGAATGTCCTCTGGATTGAGGACTCCGCAGTTTCGCAGAACCACGCGCACCTGTTTTTGGTAAAAACCGATAGGCGGCAGGTCTGCAAGGGCTGAGCCGCTTGTAGGAGCGACCTTTCCCTCGGCGTCTTTGTACATGAGGCGCGTAAGTTCTTTTCCACCGATAATTTGTTCGGCGATGATGTCTTTAGCGTCCTCTGGTTTTACGTCAACATAGAACGAGTTCTCCGGCAGGACTTTGACGATAGGCCCTTTCTCACAGAATCCGAAGCAGCCGGTCTTGATGACCTGTACCTTGTCTGCCACGCCCTGTTTCTTGGCTTCTTCGATAAGGCCCTCGTAAATCTCGACGCCCTTGTTTGACTGACAGGCGGTTCCGCCGCATGTCATGATGTAATGAGAACCGGGCTTTCTGAAAACAGCGCTTTGGGCATCCCGCAGTTGGTGTAAGCCCTCTCTGGTCAGTTTTGCCATTGTGTACCCCCTTATTTGTATTTCTCAAAGATTTTAGGAAGCTGAGACTTGGTGAGCTTCCCGTAAGTCTCGTTCCCGATGGTCATAACTGGCGCCAGTCCGCAACAGCCCACGCAGCGAACCGGGTCTACGGAAAAAAGCCCGTCCGCAGTAACCTCATCCTCTTTGATTTTGAGCAGGTCTCGCGCTTCTTCAATGAGATCGCCGCCGCCTTTGAGGTAGCAGGCCGTTCCGAGGCACACGGAAACCTTGTGTTTACCCGGTTTGCTTGTTTTGAAGAAGTGGTAAAACGTAACCACGCCGTAAATACGAGCCAGCGGGATGCCAGTGAGTATAGCGAGTTTTTCCGCTGCTTGCCGCGAGATGAACCCATAAGTCTCTTGGGTCTTGTGCAGCATCATGATGAGACTGCCTGGTTTGACCTTCCATTCGTCGATGAACGCCAGCAGTTCCGGCGGGAATTCAAAGGCTTCCCCGCCTTGCGCTTTTGTCATAGTAGTACCTCCGTTTATCTTGATAAAAGATATTGACAGTTTATCTTTATTGAGTAATTTGCACAAGCTAAGTTTCTCTATTTAGCCTTGAAAGGGCTTGACAATGTTGAGTGGGTTCGGATAAGGTACAAGTGACAGTCGGAGATTCATTGAGGCAACAAAGGGTCGTTCGGCGACCCTTTTTTATTATCACTTATCACTAAAAGGAAGTGTATGCGATTTACTCCAAGAGAAGATGACCCCTTGTTTGATTCGGTTGAAGCTATAACGCACGGTCTGGGCTTATCTCTGATTGAGCTGACCGTGTCTCGGCATAAGGGGAGCGTGCAGGTTAGGGCTACGGTTTATAAAGAGGGAAGCGTGGGGCTTGAAGACTGTGCGCGGGCGCATCGTGCGATGTTGCCTCGTCTGGAACTGGCTTTTCCTGATGTGGAACTCTTTGTAGAGGTTTCGTCACCTGGAATTGATCGTGTTATCAAGGATGCTTCTGAATTTGCGTATTATAAGGGGCGTTGGGTGAAGTGTTATAGGACTGATATTTCTGAATGGTCGCGTGGCGTTCTTGTTGACGCTGACGAAAAGCGTTTAGTGTTGAGCGCTGAAGGAAAAGCCGGCGATATACCATATAGTGTTATCGCTAAGGCGAAGTTGGATTGGGAGGTGTAAGTTCGTGGCAATCAATATGTCGGAAGTAATCCTCCAGCTCATGCATGACCGGAGTATGCCGGAGGAACTCATCCTGCGGACTATCGAAGAGACGCTTCTGGCGGCTTATAAGCGCCATTATGGGAGTGTGGAGAATGCGATTGTCCGGTTCAATGATGAGCGGGAAGTTTCGATTCACGTAAAGAAGAAAATTGTTGATGGCGAAGAGGACGGCGTTGATCCTTTATGGGAGATAGACATTGTGGAAGCGCGGGAACTCAATCCTGATGCGGAAGTGGGAGATGAAATTCTGATTGAGATTGATCCCCAAAAAGAGTTTGACCGGCTTTCCGTGCAGATTGGCAAGCAAACCGCTCGCCAGTCCCTGCGAGAGATACAGAAGGATAGCCTCTATTCCGAATATCGTGATAAGGTTGGAGAGCTTATCATCGGCTATTACCAGCGGGAACGGAACGGGACTATCTATGTGAACCTGGGTAGAATGGAAGGGATACTGCCCCGCAAGTACCAGTCGCCCCGTGAAAGTTACCATGCGAATGATCGGATCAAGGCGCTTATCACAGAGGTGAACAAGACACCCTCCGGGTGCCAGGTGGTGCTTTCACGTACCCATACGGATTTTGTGCGGGGACTGTTTGAGCAGGAGGTGCCGGAGATTTATGATAAGACTGTGGAGATTCATAAGATCGTGCGTGAACCTGGGTATCGAACCAAGCTTGCGGTATATTCCAACCGTGAGGAAGTAGACCCGGTGGGCGCTTGTGTTGGGCCAAAGGGCGGGCGTATTCAGACGGTTATCAAGGAGCTTGAGGGTGAAAAGATAGATATTCTCAAGTATGATCCGGATCCGAGACGTTTTATCAAAAACGCGCTTTCTCCGGCTGAGGTACGGGATGTAGTCCTCCTTGATGAGAGTAAACATCAGGTTTTGGCAGTGGTGAATGATTCGCAGTTGTCCCTTGCCATTGGCAAGCAGGGACTGAACGTGCGGCTTGCCAATCGGCTTGTAGACTGGAACATTGACGTGAAGACCGATGCCCAGTTTGCGGAGATGGACATTGCCACTGAATCGCGGCGTGCGGTCTCTGCCTTGTTTGGCGAAACCGACAACTACGGGGAAATTTCCCGTATTTCCGAGTTGCCTGGTGTGGATCAGGCTGTTGTTAGCGCCCTACTTGAAAACGGCACGGACTTTATTCAGGACTTCCTTGAGCTTTCGGAGGAAGATATGAAGAAGTTGCCGAATATCAATGCGAAACAGCTTGATACCCTGCGTAAGCTCATTGATGAGTATGTTGTGCTTGTGGAAGAAGATGAAGACGAAAGCGTGCCCGATGATAATAAAGAGAGCGGGGGAGTTGGTACTGCTGGATTCGGAGCGGACGAGAACGCGGTTGAATCGGCCGTTTTCGGTGGCACTGAAAACGAAGAGGTTGAGGAATATGAATGTCCTGAATGTGGCGCGAAAATAACGCTGGATATGACAAGTTGTCCGAATTGTGGTATCGGATTGAGCTTTGAATTTGAAGACGAGTGAGCTGGTAGCGGTATGCGTCTTCAAAGTTATAAAAATCGCTGTAAAACGTCTGCCTTTAGGTGTGCCTGAAGGCAGGGGATATAGGCGGCACAATGGCAAAAGATGGGATGGGATGGGAAAATTCTTGTTGCCATTGAGATAAAGATAGCTTAGTATACAAGCTCGTACCTGCGTAGTGCGGGGAATCAAGGTTTGTGGACATGATAGTGCTTGGCTCTTGTGATAAGAACGCAACTATCGTGGAAGTGGAATCCTTGTAGAGCAAGCTGGGCGATTAGTCCAAGCTATAAGTCCCTGTCTTTAGGCAGGGGGTTACTGATAAGATAAGATAAAGGTGGAACATGGCTGAGGAAAAAGAAAGCACCCAGAAATTGACGGATTCGCGTCCCAAGGCGGAACTCATTAAGCGTGCCCAGAGTGAGCATGAGGTCAACCCTTCTGAAAGCGGCGCTTCGTCAGGAAGTGGTGCTCAAGATCACAGCGAGCGCCGCAAGGTAATCGTGGTGAAAAAGAAGCCTGCCAGAAAAGCTCAGCCCAAGGTAGTGACTAACCATGGCGCTCCGACCGCTGGCGGGGGGTCTACAGCGGCAAAGTCGGCTGAAGGCCACGACGGAACACCGACGCCGACCGAGCGACGTAATACCGGAGTCCGGCAAAAAGAACAGGCGTCCGCCGGGACAGGTGCCAGCGACGGGGAACAGCCTACTAAGAAGCCGGCTGAGGCACAGTCCACGACTCAACAAGTGGAGACTAAGCCGCCTGAAGCGGGACAGTTGACAGGGGCCAAGCCCGGTGTTATCTCGTTTCCCCTAACACGGCGTCCTCAAGTGGCGGTGGGTAGGGTTGGCGGTAAGTTCGTAGGCCCGCGGCCACCACCGGTGGACAACAATGCGCCTCGTAGCGGCGGCGATAGCGGTATTCATTCATCGCCTTCGCCATTTCCCCAGCGTCCACCTTCAGCGATGGGTAGAGTCGGAGGTCGTCCGGTTGGCCGCCGTGATGAACGCGGCGGCGATAACCGCCCGGGGCAACAGAGCAGTGGCAACCGCTGGTCAGGGCCGGATCGTGGCGGCGCGCCACGGCCCGTTGGTCCCAGACCTGGGGGCGCTCCGGGGGGCAGACCGGGCAACTTTAACGGGCCACGTCCCATGGGTGGGAGACCACCGATGGTGCCACGAAGCAGTGGGCCAGCCCCACAGACGCCGCCGTTGACAGACAAGACCCCTGCGAAAAAAACGTTTAAGGCAAAGAAGCCTGTTTATACCCGCAGAGAAAAAGAAAAGGAAATGGAGGAAAAACTTCTCCAGACCAAAAAGAAGATCACGCATATCGCTAATCCGGTGCCAAAATCCATTGACATCATGGAAGTGGTCTCAGTCTCTGATCTTGCCCGCAAGATGAACCTCAAAGCCTCAGACCTCATCCAGAAGCTCATGCGTCTTGGCATGATGGTTACGATTAACCAGCAGATTGATGCTGATACTGCAACGCTGCTGGCGGCGGAGTTCGGGGCTGATGTGCGAATCATCAGCCTCTACGACGAAACGCTTATCGAAACTGCCGCTGATAACATGGAGTCTATGCTTCCACGTCCGCCAGTGGTTACGGTTATGGGACACGTTGATCACGGTAAGACAAAACTCCTCGACGCGATCCGAAGTGCCAACGTGGTTGCCGGTGAATTCGGCGGTATCACCCAGCATATCGGCGCATACATGGTAGACACGCCTAACGGTAAGATATCCTTTCTTGATACGCCTGGGCATGAGGCGTTCACCCGAATGCGGGCGCGTGGAGCGCAGGTAACGGACATAGTGGTACTCGTCGTTGCGGCTGATGACGGGGTTATGCCCCAGACCATTGAGGCCATCAACCACGCCAGAGAAGCTGATGTACCCATCATTGTTGCGGTAAACAAGATTGATAAAGTAGAGGCCAATCCCGACAAGGTTAAAAGCCAGCTTTCAGACATGGGCTTACAGCCGGAAGAATGGGGTGGTCAGACCATGTTCGTGGAAATTTCCGCCTTAAAGAAGCAAGGCATAAGCAAACTTATCGAAGCAATACTTTTGCAGGCTGAAATCCTCGACATCAAGGCTGATTATAATCGAAACGCGGAGGGCAAGGTACTTGAATCGCGCATTGATCACGGCCGTGGCACGGTTGCTACAGTGATGATCGAGAAAGGCACACTATGTGTAGGCGATTCTTTTGTAGCCGGCATCTGGCCTGGCAGGGTACGGGCGCTCTTTAACGACAAAGGTGAGCGGATTGAGGAAGCTACGCCAGCCATGCCCATTGAGGTAATCGGTTTTGAGGAAGGCATTCCAAACGCCGGTGATCCCATGCAGGTCGTGGAGGACGAGAAGATAGCGCGGAGTATTTCCGCCAAACGACAAGAACTCAAGCGCTTTGAGGATGCGAAGCATATTAAGAAGATCACGCTCGATACGGTATATCAGACCATTCGGGACAGCGAGATAAAGGAACTCAAGGTTATCATCAAGGCCGATGTGCAGGGTTCCGCTGAAGCACTCCGCTCAAGCATGGAAAAGCTGTCTAACAAGGAAGTGCGGCTCAACGTGATTCAAGCTCTCCCGGGCGCAATCAATGAAGGCGACGTGGAACTGGCCATCGCGTCCAACGCCATCATCGTGGGCTTCAACGTGCGTCCAATCCCCAAGGCCAAACTTCTCGCGGATCAGGAAAAGGTGGACATCCGTAAATACAACATCATCTACAAGGCGGTTGAGGAAATCCAGCTTGCCATGGAAGGTATGCTCACCCCGGATACTAAAGAAGAGCTTATCGCTACAGTGGAGGTACGGAACACGTTCAGCGTACCCAAGGTGGGTATCATTGCCGGCTGTTATGTACTGACTGGAACCGTGAAACGGAGCGCCAGTGTCAACCTTATCCGCGACCATGTGGTGATTCATAGCGGCAAGATTTCCTCTCTGCACCGTTTCAAGGATGACGTGCGTGAAGTTGCCGCTGGCTACGAGTGTGGCGTGGGTATTGAAGACTTCTTCGACATCCAGATAGGCGATCAGATCGAAGTCTTTGAAATAGTCGAAGTAGCACGTAAACTAAGTTAGGATCAGGAAAATATGACTGAATATCGGACAGAACGAATAGGGCGTCTTATCCAGGAAAAGATAGGCGCCCTTATTGTGGAAGGCAGAATCAAAGACCCGCGAGTAAACCCTTTCCTTTCAATTACACGGGTGAGCGTATCGCGGGACTTGGTGTGGGCTGAAGTGTATGTTTCGAGCTTCCGCTCTGAAGCCAACATTGAGCATGGAGTCGCGGGGTTGCAAAGCGCCGCCGGCTTCATTCAGGCGCAGCTCGCCGCAGTCATGCGTATACGACAGACGCCTCGTCTCCGTTTCCACGCTGACAGCAGTTTGAAAGAAGGCTTTGACATAATCCATAAGCTCGATGAGCTTAAACTCGACGGACTGAAACGCAACGAGTCGGCCTTGCCGGAACAAGATGGATCCCAGACCAGTGATGGTGAAACCCATTGAAGTTGCCGGTTTGCTCCTCCTGAACAAACCTGTCGGCCTTACCTCATTCGCGTCGTTAAATAGGGTGAAACGCGCCTTTTCTACTGGCAAAGTGGGACACACTGGCACACTGGACAAATTCGCCCAGGGCCTGCTCGTGGCGCTGTTGGGGCGGGCGGTAAAGTTGACCCCTTGGTTTTCCAGCTGCGACAAGTGGTATGAGGGAATCATTCGACTTGGTCTTGAGACCGACACCTTAGACCTGGAAGGCGCTCCTGTTGCTGAAGCGGAGCTTCCCACGCGGGAACAGCTTGAGGCCGCGTTACTCGCGTTTCGCGGCGACATACTTCAGGAACCACCTGTGTATTCAGCCCTGCATATTGACGGGAAACGCGCTTCAGCGCTGGTCCGCAGCGGCGAGACTGTGTCCATGCGAAAGCGTCCGGTATCAATTTACGCGCTGGAACTGCTTGAGTATGAGCCTCCTTTGGCTCAGATCCGTGTTTACTGTTCAAGTGGAACGTATATCCGCTCTCTGGCGCGGGACATCGCGCTTGCCGCTGCTTCGCGCGGCCACCTTGTTTCGCTCACCCGCACGGCGATTACGGGCTTTTGCTTATCAGATGCGCTTGCCGATGATGATCCGGCGTCGCTTCAAGCCGCGCTCAGACCCATTGATACGCGGGTCTTTGCCGCGCTCAAGATACCAGTTCTGACAGTCAGCGATGAAACTGCCCATAGCATGACTCAGGGCAAGCGCCTTGATGGGCTTAACCCGAACATAAACGGAGACACCCTCGCCGTATTCCGGCAGGACGACAGTTTTGTGGGAATCATCGAAAGAACCGGCGATACATGGCGTTATGGTTACATGTGGAGCGTCTAGTAGGACGTAACAACAAAATATTCACAAAAATCATATTAAGAATGCTATTATTCAACCGGGAGGAGTAATACCAATGACAAGAACAAAACGGGAAACCCTGCTGACCTTGGAAGAACGGCGGGAACTTGAGGTGTTTATAAAAACCGGTACTCGGAACTTCAAGTTAATTAAGCGGGCAGCAATCATTCTTGTCCTGGATACCTCTGAAGGCCGAATACCCGCTATTGAAACGCGGATAGCCGCATGTATCGGGGTAAACCGTCAGACGATTCAGCGGGTCAAAGTGGTTGTGGACAAACCTGAACACCCACAGTATCTCCTCGCTGTATGAGACTTTTCTACCACTGGAAATACACTATATGCCGAAGCATGGAAGCTAACTGGACATCGCGGAAATAGAGTTGTCCACGTTAGCGGCTCAGTGTTTGGGGATTTGGCGTATTGGTGATAGAGATACCTTGAATGGCGAACTTTCAGTATGGTATAAGAAACGGAACTGGCAAGAAAAGGGAGTGGATTGGCAATTCACCACCGGTGATGCCCGCATAAAACTCAAGTGGCTCTATCCGGTGATTATTGCGTAATGTTTTAGTTGTTTCAGCCTACTAGAATAACGCGGCGAGTTTCACTTCAAGGTCCAGCCCGCCGCGTTTATCAGGGAAACTTCGTTTCCCGTGGTATCATGCCTACGACTCACACCATTAGGTATGGTACCTTTTGTTAGAAGGCTAACGCAAAGCGGAAACCAAGTTCGTTCCTGAACCCATCTTTGTTTTCCTGCTGGATGAAATACACTTTGTCCTGAATAGTAAGCATGGCGTTGGGAGCAAACTTGAGATCAAGCTTAGGTTGCACCGCGAGTGTCAGTGGGTATTTCTTCTGATCGCTGTCGTCATCCACATTGGCTCATGACCTATAACCGACGCCGAACCATAAGAACGCTTTAAACTGGTCTGGAACAAGGCTATAGCTCGACTCCCACTCAAAGTTGATGAGTATGTCTTTTAACAATTCCTTTGTCCCAAAATCGTTGGCAATATCTGGCTATACCCACAGAACACTCCGGCGTAGAGCTAGAGCTGATTATTCGTAGGTACTACTTACCCCGTCTCATCAAGATACCATTCTCTGCTATTATCGCTTGACGTATATTTCTGCCGAAACCCGACTCCGAAGACAGTAGTTATCGTCATCATAGTTGACTCCAATTGACACCCTCGCCTGCTTATCCATGACGTTTAGCAGGAGCGTTTCTTCAGTCTGAATATCGAAGCCCTCCTACCAGAAACAAGTACATTTATAGTTTCTTCTATAACAAGAGTATTTGATTTTTCCACTATACTTCTTACAAGCTCTGTCTGAGCAGTCAGCAGCGTGATACTTCCGTCCGGCTTCAGCGCAGCGGCAAAGAGTTTCAGTATATCCACATAAAAGCGTGGTAGAGGAAGCATCA
This sequence comes from Treponema sp., assembly GCA_031267685.1. Lineage (GTDB taxonomy): Bacteria > Spirochaetota > Spirochaetia > Treponematales > Breznakiellaceae > JAIRMT01. The sequence continues at coordinate 19,786 of JAIRYV010000009.1, read as the reverse complement.
GACGCTCGTAAAGACCCCACGGCGGATCAGTGATGATGGCATCAAGGCTTCCGGCTGGTATAAGCGATGGGAGTGCGTATACATCAAGTTTCCTGATGATAGTGCGTTTTGCGGCAATACCAGCCATGTAGCGGCGTGTATACCACAACGCCACGTCACTTATGTCAAAGGCATAGCAGGTACGCACCGGAAAGTATGTGAGGCAGGCTTTGAGTATCGCGCCGTAGCCGCAGAACGGGTCCAAAACAAGTGCGTCTTTGGGTAAATGCGCTGCTGCACAAAGCGCGTAGGCCAGTGGCGGTGTCAATTCCCCCTTGTGCAAGACCTTGTCAAACGAGGCATGGTAGCTGAGTCTCTGCATAAACAGGGAAAAGCCCTCGGTTCGGTACAGGAACCAGAACTCTACATCGCTTTTGTTTCGTGAAAGGCACAGGCCGGTCTGATGCGCTATGTGATACTCGGCGCTTTGCCGCGCATTTTCGCCTATTGCCGTAAGCTGATTGGCATACGAGGTGATGATCCTGAATGTGCGGGGTGCTTTGCCGGATAAAGGCGCGACTCTGAACGGCCGTCGGCATACTTCCTGTATATGCGCCTCAAGGGGACGCTGACTGGCCGCCTCACGCAGGTTAAGTACAGCAAAAAGGTTATTAAAGCACTTATGTTTAAGCCTTTCATGTGGACAGGTGGTTTCAAACACAAGAGCACCGTCCAACGTTTTTTTGATGAGCAGGTCTTTCACGTCACGCTTGAGCGCATCCGCGACCAGGTCTTGTAAACCTGAAACAAAATTTGCGTAATAAAGGGCGTTCATGTGTATCATTTTGCTACAAATAATGAGCATAAACAAGAGCCATAGCTAGAAATGACACAGCCCCGATACGCTGATATACGCTAGACTGTTGCTGAAACATAGAAATTGATAAATCTTTCTGTAACATTTCTTTATAATATAATAACTTAAAAAGTTATTTACAAAAGTCCGAACTTGGCACGGAATTTGCTTAACTATAGATGTTGATGCAGAACAGCGGAGACAGGGAGCCTGTCAGGAACCTATCCGGCGTGAAATGTGTATGTTACGTATCTGCATCAAATACAGGCGCATGGCGCCTGAAAAAAACTTTTTTAAGGAGACTTGGTATGTCAAAAGTTACCTTGTATCGTCCCACTACCCTTGAGAACGCGTTGAATGATTTCAATCGCTATGTAGAATCACTTTTCGATGATTCACCCCTTTCAGTCGGCGAGAGCCGTATTCTCAACCATCTGCCATTGCTGGATGTCCGCGAGACTGACACGTCTTACGTGATCGAGGCGGAGCTTCCCGGCTACGACGACACGACGATTGAGGTGCATGTGAACGGTGGAGCATTGACTCTCGCATCGAAAAGCAACGAAGCGGAGAAGAACGAGAAAAAGGAAGGAACCTACATCCTTCAGGAGCGCCGCCACGCAAGGTTCAGCCGCACGCTTAAATTGCCCGAAAACGCTGATTCGGAGAACATCACGGCGGCCTTCAAAAACGGTATTCTCATCCTTGAAATCAAGAAGCGCACCGAAACCCAGAAACGGGTAATCAAGATCAACAAAGCCGAATAAAGCGCTGACTAAATCAAGCGCAGAGCACACAAATTGCTCTGCGCTTGCTCAGTACCGCGAATTCAGGATGCGGTTTTTGAACCGCTCAGCTTCGGCGATCTTGTTGCGGTCTTTAGTGAGCGTGATGGCCCGATCACAGAGAGCGAGTGCCTCATTATCATTGCCGCTCATATACTGGGCAGCGGCAAGGAGCAGTATGCCATCCACATTGTTTCTGGAAAGTTCGAGATAACGGGTAAGATGTGGGATAGCTTCTTCGGGAAGACCAAATTCATACACATATAAGACCGCAATACTATAGCGAGGCCGCGAATAGTCTGGTACAAGCTCAATGGCGCGTAGATAGGCGTGTTCGGCAAGAGTGAAGTAGTGCGCCTGCTCGGTTGGGTTATCATAACGGGACTTTGCTATGATTGCGGCGCATAAGCCCCGCATATAATGCAGGCTGTGGTCTTCCGGCATGTAGTAGATGGCCCGTTCATAGGCATCAAGCGCCTCGCCGTAGAGGGCGCGATCGTGTAATCGTGTGGCAAGGATTTTCCAGTACATGCCAGTCTGGGCCGCATCTTTAACATGCTGTTCAATTTCCTTTTCATAAAGGCTTATCGCTTCTCTGAGGTCTTGGATGCCCTGGGGCGGCCCGCCCCTTCCTATCTCAACGATACGTTCCGCAAGTGTTGTTCGGGCATGATTCTTCTGCCAGATAGTCCCACCTATAATAGCCAAGGCAATCACAAAAATCACACTAAGGCCGATTATAATATCTTTTTTAACTTTCATAATTTTTTAGTTTTGACAGATACTGCCGGTGTTTTTCACGCAGCAGTGATACGTCAATATGGGTATATATCTGGGTCGTGGTCATGTTCGTGTGTCCCAGCAGTTCCTGCACGGTTCGGAGAGCAGCGCCGCCAGCAAAGAGCGCGGTCGCAAAGCTGTTCCTCAGCGTGTGGAGCTTTGACAGAGTTCCGACAAGCGCGGCAAACAAGGAGTAGTTCTTCCAGATGCTTTTACGGGAAAGCCGTTTGCCTGACCTTGCTAGAAAGAGCGCCACAGTACGCATATCGCCACGCCGCACAAACACGGGACGCACCTCTTCAAGGTAACGCTTGAGCCACACAGCCGCCGCAGGCCCGAACACCGCAAGCCACTCCTTACCACCTTTGCCTTTGACCCGCATTATAGGCTCATTAAACATAATGTCCCGTACATTGATGCCTACCACCTCAGAAACCCCCCATGCCTGCTGAATAGATAAACTCATAGCTCGGTTTCTTATACCCAGCGGATTGCTCGTATCCACAAGCGAAGAGCCGCTCTGTCTCCTTTGTCAGCACCGCCCGCTCAAGCTCAATGCCCTTTACCGAAAGCCAGCTCAAAAAAAGCCGCAGTTCCCTACGATACGTTTCAGCCGTAAGACAGGCATGGCGTTCCAATGACAAGAGTCTTATATAATACCGCTCAAGCAGTTCCGACAGCGCCTGTTCCATGGAATCAAATCTCATCCGCGTCTGCCGTTCCTTATGATTGCCGGAATGTCAAAATCATTATCCTGATACGAAGATTGTACCCGGGCTGGACGGTCCTGCTGGCTGGCGCTGCTGCTCCGGCTTATCATTTCCTTCCATTTATCATAAGGAATAAAGCTACCCTTATCGTCATCCTGAGCAGACGTTTTCCCGCTAAACTCTTCGCTGGACTGTTTGGGCAGACGCTTCTCCGCCTTCGCTATCTGAAAGCCAGTAGCAACCACGGTTACGCGGATTTTATCCGCGAGGGTCTGGTCCACAATGACTCCGCAGATAATGTTGGCATCCGGGGCAGCCTTCGCAGTGATGATCTTTATAGCTTCCTCATACTCAACCAGGGTAATATCATTCCCGCCTGAAATGTTTACCAAGATACGTGTCGCGCCTTCAACCGACGCGCCTTCAAGCAGCGGGCTGTCAATGGCCGCGTTTGCTGCCTCAGAAGCGCGGTTATCCCCACTCCCAAAACCAATACCCATGAGAGCAACATCACCTTCCCCCTGAATAATGGTCTCCACGTCGGCAAAATCGATATTAATGAGGCCGATTTCCGTGATAAGGTCAGAAATGCCCTGCACTCCCTGACGCAATACCTCATCAGCGCGAAGAAAAGCATCAGTGATGGTTGTTTTGCGTTCAACAATATTAAAAAGTTGCTCATTAGGGATAATGATCAAAGTATCCACGTATTTTCGCAGTTCGTCAATGCCAACTTCAGCCTGACGCATTCGGTGTGTACCCTCCAGTTTAAACGGCTTGGTTACTACGCCCACAGTAAGCGCGCCACAGTCCCTTGCGATCTGAGCAATAACCGGCGCCGAGCCAGTGCCAGTGCCACCACCCATCCCGGCAGTTACAAACACCATGTTCGCGCCTTTGATCACCTCACTGATGGCCTCATGGTCTTCAGAGGCAGCTTTCTGACCAACTTCAGGCTTGCCCCCTGCGCCTAGTCCTTTGGTGATTTTCGCACCAATCTGCAATTTTTTTCTTGCCTTGCATTTCCTTTTTAAATCCTGCACATCGGTATTCACCCCGATAAATTCAACACCTTTCAAACCACATTCGATCATGCGATTAACCGCGTTACAACCACCACCACCCGCGCCAATGACCTTAATAACTGCCGGACTCGGATCGATAAGGTTATCATCAGAATCATCAATCACTTCAACATTCATGAGATTCGCCATATTCATAAAAGTCCTCCCAACTTACTATCTCAAGGACTGACGGTAAAACATACCGTCATAATGATAGGATGATACAATACCTGAATCAACAATTTTCTTCAAGTATCTTATGGCAGTTTAATATGATTTTTTTATGCTGGTCTTGCAGCGAAGGCTTTTCCATTATATCTTCAATCAGTGAAACCTGTAAAACCACCGCGACAGAAAACTGGCGACGAGAAGGTCCCATCCCGCACTCGCAACAAGCGCACTCCTGATGAAAAAGCGCACAAGGAGCAGACCTCCAGTGATACTCCGCCTGATGAGCAGACGCTCAACGAGCAGACCATCATCGCAGCGCTGGAAGAGGGCGGGGCCATAGCCAAGCGACTGGACACCTACGAGATGCGGCAATCCCAGCTTGACCTTATGCGCCTCGTGATACATGGCTTTAACTATGATGCAATTGTGGCAGCAGAGGCTGGAACTGGCGTGGGCAAATCATTCGCGTATCTTTTGCCTGCCCTGAACCACGTCCTGCTCAACAACAAGCGGATCGTTATTTCTACCGCCACCATCACGTTACAGGAACAGCTTTACAACAAAGACATTCCACTGGTACTTGCGGCTCTGGGGGTTGGTATCAAGGTTGTGCTTATGAAAGGACGGGGAAACTATCTCTGCCTCCGAAGGTTCGATGAAACGTCTAGGGAACAAAGCTTTCTTACAGACCCTGAGTATGAGGCGCTTAAAGCCATGAACACATGGATTGATACGACCCACACCGGCGCACGCTCTGATATTTCGTTCCCGCTGCCTGATTCGTTCTGGTCGCGTGTTGCCTGCGAAGCGGACCTCTGCATGGGGCCGCATTGCCCTGAGCGAGAACGTTGTTTCTTTCAGGCGCTCCGCGCACAGGCCGCCGTTGCGCCTGTACTTGTGGTGAACCATCACCTGCTTTTCGCAGACGCTTCAGCACGACGCGACGGCGCAGGTTACGATGGCATGGTGGTATTGCCACTGTACCACCGCGTCATCATCGACGAAGCGCATACCGTGGAAGAAGCGGCAACCTCATTCTTTTCTGAACAGTTCAGCCGCTTTTCGATATACCGTCAAACTGGCCGCCTGTTCAGACGGCAGCGGGGCAACCTGCGCGGTCTGCTCGTGCTTGTTCTGCCAGCCTTACACGCGGAAAACCAGCTTAACGAAATTGAAAGCATAAACCAAAAGATACGGGACAGCGCCGACACGCTGGATAAGGTCGCGCTTGAACTATGCAAACAGGAAGGCGTTTTCCGACTCACGCCTGATACAGACAAGGACATTCACGCCACACTGTCTCCGCTTATCGAAGACCTGCGCTCCCAGGTTCAGGCATATACAGCGCTCATCAAGAGTCTGCTTGGCACAAGCGCTGAAAACGAAGAGAATGTTATCATCTGGGAGATAAAAGCCATACGCAAACGCCTTGAGTCCATTGCCCAGCTATGCCGCGTGTTTATCGAGTATCAGCAACACCCGGACAAGGTACTCTGGCTAGAACGACACAACAGCAATGGCGAACCGTGGGTAAGTTTTACCTCGACACCGCTTAACGTGTCGACAGTCTTAAAAGAAGCCATCTTCGACCCCAATAAAACCGTAGTCTGCGTATCAGCAACCCTCACCGTGAACGATACCTTCGACTACTGGGCAAATCGCTGCGGACTGGCGCTGGTAGACAAGCGCCAGGTACTGTGCGACCAGTTCCCCTCGCCCTTTCCCTACGCCACTTCAGTGCTTCTGGCAATACCTACCGACGCGCCTCTGCCCCAGGCCGACGTCCCATACCGTGATTTTGTCAACATGGCAGCCGGCAGTCTTGCCGCCTGCGTCGGCGGCTCGGCGCTCATCCTCTTTACCTCTTACAGCGCGTTGGAAAGCGCCTACAACGCCTCCAAAACGCTTCTTGAAAAGCAGGGAATCCGCTGCCTCAAACAGGGCGATGATGATCGTAGCCGCCTGCTCAAGACCTTCCTCACTGAAGAAACAAGCGTGCTTTTTGCCACCGACTCGTTCTGGGAAGGCATCGACGCACCCGGTGATACCCTGCGCCTGGTGATACTCTGCCGCTTGCCGTTCAGGACACCCAACGAGCCAGTCTTCGCAGCCCGCTGTGAAGACCTTGAGCAGCGCGGCGGCAATTCCTTCATGGAACTATCTGTACCAGAAGCCGTGATGAAGTTTAAACAAGGCTTTGGCCGCCTCATGCGCCGGTTTAGCGACCACGGCGTGGTCGTGGTTCTCGATACCCGTGTGATACGCAAGCGCTATGGCAAGATTTTCCTCAGTTCCCTGCCTGAGACCAAAATCTGTTTCGCTAACTTACAAACCATAACAAACAAGATTGAACGGTTTCTCGAATGATAATCACTCCTCACTGTCAAATATAGTCTCGCCAATGTCCGTCACTTGAATGTCGTCGCGGTACTTTTCAAGCGCAGCCTTTTCTCGCTCAAGTTCGGTGAAATTATACACAGTGGTTCCGTCATCAGCAATGCTGACTTCAGGAATCGCGTATGTCCCCAGTTCCTTGATAACCCGATCCTGAGCCGCGCCCAGATTTTGAGGACGGCTCGCCTCCAGCTCCACGGTCGCGCCAATGTCAGTACGTTTCACGTTACGCGGAAAGCCCCAAATCCGGCTATACCCCAGCTTTCGCAGGTTTTCCATTTTGATACGCTCGTTATCCCTCTTCGTCAGGCCAGAACGAATCAACGGTATGAGCCAGAAAAAAACCGAGAACACCAGCGGGACAATGCCCAGCCCTATCGTAATCAAGGGCAGCGGATTGTCGATCACTGAGGAGGATAGCGCATAGGTGAGGCCATACAGGTACGACGGGGCATCGCCAGATTGAGAAACAAGATGCGCCACCTGCTTGCCGCGAATAACATTCGTAACAATGGACACCGCGCCGGTCGAGAGTGCGTTAGTCAAAAAGTAAGAGCCAAAAAGCAGGTTCACCCCGTTTATCACGCTGAACCACACATTCATCTTTTTCTGATTTGACGAAAAGGACTTGAGTCGCTTTAGCGGAGAGGAAGAACCAAACGAGCGGTCGCGTTTGTCAGCGCGGCGCAGCAGAGCGTCAAAACGATAGACTACAGTTCCGTCTTCCGTGGCTTCGGGACTGCCGCCGAATTCAGCGCAGTATGCAGTAATGGCACGGTCGGCTTCCTGGGGCGGAAGACCCGTGAGGTTCATAAATTCCGGCAGGGAGATAACACCTTTACTGACCTGCAGGTACGAAATCACAGCCTGCTTTTCCCGCGCCGCCCAGTCTGCATTGGGATCGTCATCACCAAATACAAACGAAAAGATAGCCTTATACAGAGGCTTTCCTTTTTTACGCGCTGCCTGACGGCTTGAATAGGAAGGATCAAACGATTTGGTTAGCTCTGAATAAAACCAGATTCTGATAATCAGATTAAAAACATGCGAAGCAAGGAAGAAACCGCCCAGACCACCCCCCTTACTTTCCGAGCGGTTGTTGCCAGACATACTCCCTGCAACCGACGCCAGAAGCGCCGCCGCCGCCAACGCCATGAATAGCACAAAGTAACCCACAAGCATCACCATGATCCAACCCTTGAACAGGCCCTTACCCACGACTTTAGCGCCCTTACCCAGCTTGTCAGTGAAGCGGCGCAGGCCAGCCCGAAACCCACGATACCTACTCGTAAAACCCCGAGGAAACGAATACTTGATCTCCCCTGACGCGGTTACCTCAAGACGCCCTGAAAACTCGTCCGAGACCGCTGGAGCAAGCTCTTTTACCGTTTCCAGCGGCAGGGCTGTCCTCGCTACAATATCGGCAACCGTCGCACCCTGCTTCTGTTTTTTAAACGCATCGGTTACCTTCTGATACGCCACTGTATCTTTTATCTGATATTCCATCTTAAACTCCCTTCGGGAAGAGCGCCAACACGCCTGGCACTCTTCCCGTAACTTATTTTCATCTTACAGGGAGATCATAATCCCTGTTAAGGCAAGAAGAAAAGACCAATTCCTCCATCTTGAACGCTGCTCAGTTTCAAAACGCACGTACAAGGATGGGCATCACCACAGTCCGCCGCTTCTTAAAAAAATCTTCTCAAACCACTTGACACTTTTATTACAGCCCACTATAATCTTCTTTATGAACTTGAAGAAACGCCAGATGTCCACTGAACATCTGCTTGCTTACCGCTTATCTTCCTCCCAGTTCCCAATTATACTATCTTAAAAAAGATGGTTTGTCAAGTACCAGTGTCATTAGGAAGTTAATGCTGCACTCTTTTCCCTCATTATAGAACAATTGCAAGGAAGAATATGGCCAAGAGCAGTGAAGGGAAAAGGAGGGCAGTAAAGAGAACAACAATACGTATGACGGATATGCGGTATGCGCATGAGAGGCGTACAACGTGGGAGATGTTCCATGAAAGCAGCCATTAGCTGCGAGAAGCGCCGCAAAAACAGACGGTATATGGGCTTTGTCGTATACAGTCTGAATACCATACTGTTCTCCACTTCAGCGTGGGCGCGACGATGGACCTGTGGTTCGGCCAGGCCACGAAGATCGACATCTTCTACTTTGGACTCGCTGTCCAAGTGCGCTGGTATCCGCTGTCAGATGAATTGGACAAACTCTTTGTGGGGACGCTGTTGGACTTTAACCTGCTCTCATACGACGGCAAAACGAAGCCGGGTGAAGGTGGCATGGCCGGGCTTGTTACCAGTCTCAAGGCAGGCTGGAAGCTCATGTTCAGTTCTATCTTTGTAGAGCCATCCATGTTGTATATATATACGAAAACACCTAGCGTACCCATCCCCACTTACAATGGCTGGCAGACAGGACTCACCATCGGTGGCGCTTTTTAGGAGGAATAAGTAAATATGAAGGGGAAAAAGAAAGTGAAGCGGTTTTTATGGACCGGCATGGCGGCGATTTTCCTGATCACCCTATTCAGTTTCATCTCCGGCTGTAGCGGTGGGGCCTTTACCGATCCTGGCCTAGAGGCAGGCGACAGTGACGGTACGAGTTTCTCTTCACTTCTCGGGACTTGAGGAGGTACAAGTCCTAATGGTCTTACGATTACACCCACCTTCAATGCTGATGGGAGCGGGAGCCAGTCTACCAAGAGTGTCGGGAGTAGCAACAGTACCGACGCTAATTTTAGATGGATTGTAAACGGTAAGACAGTAAGGATGAACATAAATGGAGAGACTCAATCAATGGACAGTCGTCAATAGCAGTACATTGGCACTGACTGCTGATGGTGTACTATTTACCTTAACTAAAGAGTAATGTATTCCACACTAGTGTAGAGTAACTACGCACTAGTGCGGAACTAATCCACACTAGTGTAGAGTACCAGTGAGGTTCATAAACTCCGGCAGGGAGATAACACCTTTACTGACCTGCAGGTACGAAATCACAGCCTGCTTTTCCCGCGCCACCCAGTCTGCATTGGAGTCGTCATCACCAAATACAAAAGAAGCGCCTCCGCCGCTAACGCCATGAACAACACAAAGTAACCCACAAGCATCACCATGATCTAACCCTTGAACAGGCCCTTATCAACGATTTTGGCACTCTTCCCCAGCTTGTCGGTGAAGCGACGCAGGCCAGCCCGACCTGACGCAATTACCTCAAGCCGCCCTGGAAACTCATCCGAGACCGCTGGAGCAAGCTCTTTTACCGTTTCCAACGGCAGAGCTGTCCGCGCTACAATCGGTATGGTTCATCCTCCCGCTTTACCTGAGCAGAAAACGCCAACACACAGTCCGTCGTTTCTTAAAAAAATCTTCTCAAACCACTTGATACTTTTATACAGCCCACTATAATCTTCTTTATGGACTTGAAGAAACGCCAGATGTCTACTGAACATCTGCTTGCTTATCGTTTATCTTCCTCTCGGCTCCAATTATACTCTCTTAAAAAACGGCATGTCAAGCACTCATTTACCCATTCAGGAACGCCGATACCTCGGCGCGTATACCAGATGGGTCATTAGTTACCACAACTTTGCGAACCGCCTGGGTATACCTGAGACGGAGTTTAAAGAAAAAGGGAGGCAGTAGAGAGAACAACAATACGTATGACGGATATGCGGTACGCGCATGAGAGGCGTACAACGCGGGAGATGTTCCATGAAAGCAGCCATTAGCTGCGAGAAGCGCCGCGAAAACAGACGGTATATGGGCTTTGTCGTATACGGTCTGGTATGTGAAATGGTTGTTACCCGAAATAAGCGTTGCTTATGGGGAACACTGTAGAGTAAGCTTGTAGTTACTTTGTCAGGCGGGACACAAAACCGCGAAGGAGATTTTTATGAAAAAGATTATGTGTGTCATGCTGCTGGCGGCTGGCCTTAGCGCCGCACTCTCAGCCCAGAATTTTGCGGTAGGCGGGGATGCCATGCCCCTGCTTAAGGGATTTACCTGGTCTGATGGTGACAAGGAAAACTTCCTTTTTGCCCTGGCGCCGTCTTTTGAATACCATATCATTCCCCATTTCAGCGTGGGCGCGACAATGGATCTGTGGTTCGGCCAGGAATCGAGCAAAGGCATCTTCTATTTTGGACTTGCTGCCCAAGGGCGCTGGTATCCGCTGTCAGAGGGATTGGACAAACTCTTTGTGGGGACGCTACTGGGCTTTAACGTGCTCTCATACGATGGGAAAACGAAGTCGAGTGAAGGCGGCATGGCCGGGCTTGTTACCGGTCTCAAGGCGGGCTGGAAGCTCATGTTCGGTTCTATCTTTGTGGAGCCATTCATGTCTTATATATATACGAAAACACCTAGAGACATCCCCACCTACAACGACTGGCAGGCGGGACTCACCATCGGTGCCACTTTTTAGGACGACCGGAATCTTGGACAGGTACACAGGGAGGGATGACATATACAGACACCTTCAACGCTGAGGAGAGCGGGATATTGAGCATATCCAACAGTAACGATAGCGATATCAGCAATTTTACATGGACTGTAAGTGGTAAGACGGTAACCACTCCACACTAGTGCGGACACTGACTGTGTAGGGTGTAAGCGGCAAGCAAAGGGTGGGGATAGTTTGCCGCGCACATTGAAAACCGATGAGCGGGGAAGACGGATGCGATGCGCGCTAGGTCTCTGACTTCCTCTTTGGCAAGGCACGATGCCCACTCTAATAGCGGTGGTGTACTGGGCGTTGGAGCGGTAGATGAAGCGGACATGGTGCCTGACACTGCGTTACCGGGATACTGCGCCACCAGTACCAGACATCGGTACACGGAGCTGGCTTTGCATTTAGCAAGGCGCGAGGCCTGCTCCAATGGCAGTGGTGTATTGGGCCTTTGAGGGGTAGATGAAGCGGATGTGATACATTGAGCCGACATTGTCGAGGATACTTTTGCCAATGGGGTTGTCGCTGCCAGTGCCGGTAACGAGTATGTGGTCTATCTGCTTGCCCCGGGCAGCGAAGGCGGACAACATTCCGATTACCTCGAAGACCAGGGTGTGGATGGCCAGTGCGATGTCTTCGTTTTTAGCGGTGTCAAGCATTTTGCCGAAGTTGGCCGCTGTGGATTCGCGGCTTAGAAAACTGATGTCGGTCTCTGTGATGTCTTCGAGGAGGAGGTCCACGGGTTTGCGGTTGCCGTCTTTGGCCGCGTCCATGATGTCGTTGAAGGAGGAAAGCGAGATGAGCCGCTTTGAAAGTCCAAGAATCGTCCCGCCGCCAACGCCAGTACCTCCCAGATGTGCGATTTTTTCCCGGCTTGCCTCAATGAGGATCGTGCCAGTGCCTATATTGGTGATGATGATGGGTTTTTCTGGGGGCAGTTCCGCCTCTTTATGGGCCAAAAACAGGCCGCCGACGCCGATTGCGGTAACTTCGTTGACCTTTTCCGTGGGGATGCCAAAAATATCGCCTTTAATCTTGGATGAACCAGCTCCTGTTATCCTGATTTTTTGGATGTCAGCCAGCTTTATATTATTTTCCAAGAGCATTTTGCCAAAAGCGCCCGTTGCCGAGGTTACCGCGTCCATCGCCTTGGTCTTGATCTGTCTTACAACGCTGCCGTTTTCGATGGACACTGCTTTTGTTATCGTACTGCCTATGTCTATGCCAATAATCATAGCAAGAGCATACTGAACTTACTGACTGTCAGCAAGTGCCTTGAGTGGCTTTACCCGTGAGTGTGGTTTGTTGACAAGTTGGCATTGACAATGCTTTGTCAATGTTCAAGGATAAATGGATGGCAGACTATATTCATGTTTCTGGTGATCTTGTATATCTCAACATTAAAGCGCTGCCTGGAGCGTCGCGCTCGCAGATACTCGACGTGAAGGATGGCCGACTCCGCGTCAAAGTCGCGGCGGCGCCAGAAGATGGCAAGGCCAACGCCGAGCTTTGCGCGTTTCTTGCAAAAACGCTTGGCTGCTCCAAAAAAGACGTGAACCTGCAAGCTGGTGAAAAGTCGCGGCTCAAAACCGTAAGTCTTCCCCTGCGCCTGCAGGAACAATTAGAACATATTTGTAGAAACGATTGATACTTCGCGCTGCGCATATTCATACAGAATAGCGAAAGGGTTACAAATTGAGGTGCGGAGAGGATTGTCTTCCTCTCCGCGTAGGCTCAATACTTAACGCCTGAACCTCAGTGTTTCCATAGTCGAAGAGCTACGGGTGATGTTAAACCAGAGTTCCCTGTCGGTTTTGTCCCGCAGAATTTGGTAGAACGAGGCCAGGTCTGTAACCGGCTGGTCATTGATGCCGGTGATCAGGTCGCCGCGTTGTAGGCCGATGACAGCTGCTGGAGATTCAGCATATACCTGTGCCACATAAACGCCCTGGACATTCTGTTCAAGTCTAAGACTGCTGCGGCGGGCGTCGGTAAGCGGAACCGCATACACGCCGGGCCAGAGGTTCTTACTGTCGGCAGCTGCTGCGTCGGTTCGCTCTTCAATACGCACGGTGAAATCACGGGACACGCCGTCGCGTATAACCGTGAAGGTTGCCTGGTCTCCGGGCTTGAGATCGCCAACGAGCAAGGTTACCTGACTTGAGCCACGCGCTTCTCTGCCGTTCACATGGGTGATAAAGTCTCCGGGTTTGATTCCGCCCTTATCAGCGGGCGATCCGATGAAGACCTCTGCTGCCAGCGCGCCGCGCTTGCCATCGAGTTTCAGCGCCTGAGTTATTTCGCGGTCAGGCTCAGTGAGAGAAACTCCCAGCCAGCCGTAGCTGATTGTGCCAGTATTGATGAATTCGTCTATGGAGCGCTTGGTGTTATTGATAGGGATGGCGAATCCAATACCAATAGACCCGCTGCTGCTGCTATTACTGACGATCCATGTGTTGATCCCAATGACTTCGCCTCTGATGTTCACGAGTGGGCCACCTGAATTGCCCTGATTGATAGAAGCGTCGGTCTGGATAAAGTCATTGATGTTGTTTGCTGGCCCATTAGTGCGCCCTACCGCACTGATAATGCCCATTGTAACAGAGGACATGAAATTGAGCGGGTTGCCCACCGCAATAGCCCAGTCGCCAACCTTCACCGCGTCCGAATCGCCCAGCACTGCCAGCGGATAGCTATCAGTGCTTTTGAAGGAAACCATTGCCAGGTCTTTACGTTCATCCTTGCCAACCAGCGCTGCCGGAGCTTCCTTACCATCATCGGTTTTTACGGTAATCTCGGTAACGTCTTCCACTACATGGTAGTTGGTCAACACGTAGTAGGTGTCTCGGTCCTTTCGGACTATGATGCCGGAACCGAGTCCCTGTGAACGGTACTCGCTCTGTCCCTGACCATCCTGCTGCGGGCCAAAGAAGAATTCCCAAGGCACGCCGTTGTAGTTCTGGCTTTGCCGCTGAACCACAGATACTGTGTCAATCTCGACAACCGAGGGAACCACCCTTGCGGACACGGCTTGAATCGTGGTCTGGAGGCTTTCCGCCACGGACAGGGCGCTTTCAGGAATCATCACTTGATTCTGTTCCGCCTGAGCAACCTTTCCCAGCTTTGACATGGGGCCGAAAAAGGAGAAACAGGCGAGCGTAAAACCAAAAACCACTCCCACCAGCACCAAATTGAAGAACAGAAAGCTCTTCGAGGACAATTTTTTTAAAAGACTCATAACATACACTCCTTTCTTAACTGAGAAAAATGGAAACACTTGATAACAAGATGTTTCAATGGGCAAATTTGTTACAAAACCTGTTTTGAACCGCGATCTATTCAGATTTTTGCGCTTTTTAATTAAGCTATATCTATAATAATAAAAACTTTTCCGAATAGTTACAAGTTTAGGGGACAAATTTTTGTTACTGGTCAACTCTTTCGGTGAGTATTTCTGTCTGTCCATCAAAGATCGCCACGGTGTGTTCCCAGTGCGCGGAAACCTGCTTGTCGGCGGTAACAACGGTCCAGTTGTCGTTCAGCACCCTTATGTCAGCCTTGCCCATGTTGATCATTGGTTCTATAGCGATAACCAGGCCGTTGTTCATGCGGGGGTTTGGCCCGTGCGGGTAGTTGGAAACCTGCGGGTCTTCGTGGAGGCTCAGGCCAACCCCGTGGCCGCAGTATTCGCGTACCACCCCGTAACCGTGTGTCCGTGCGTGGCTTTCCACAGCCCGCGCGATTTGGAGAAGCCGCTCGCCAGCCTTTGCCGCTGCAATGCCCCTGTACAGGCACTCCCGTGTAACAATATTGAGCTGGTGAACCGCGTCGCTCACCTTACCCACCTCAACGCTGATAGCCTGATCGCTAATATACCCATCCAGATCAATGCCAGAGTCCAGCGAAACCAGGTCGCCTTCCCGAATACGGCACTTGGACGGGATGCCGTGAATCACCTCGTTATTGATGGAGATACAGATAGCGGCTGGGAAGGGGTTTTTCTTGGGGCCGTAGCCCAGAAACGCGGGTTTACCGCCTGCCTTCTTGATCCAGTTCCGCGTCCAACAGTCGATTTCAAGGGTTTCAACACCCGGCTGCACCAGAGGAATCAGTTCCCGGTACATAGCACCTAACATACGACATGATGAGCGGATACCTTCAATTTGTTTTGCGTTTTTTAAGCGAATCATTCTATGCCTTGTTTTCCGTGTTTCAGACTTGCAGCTTGCGCCGGAGTCGTGCTGTATTGGAGAGATGCGGATCGCGCCGCAGGGCTTCCCGAAATACGCCCTGGGCTGACTTGAGTTCACCCAGCTTAACCAGACTTTCCGCTATAGAACGGAGCCAGCGGGCCTCGTCATGCGAGGAAAAGCCCAGGTCAATCAGGCTTTCCATACAGAGGATATACGTTTTATCGTCCAGCGATAATTTGAGTCGCAGACGAACCAGATCCTTCAAAATCGCCTCTACCTCGATAATGAAGTGCCGGAAGTAGGGTCGACGGCGCTCCTCCCGCACAATGTCTACCAAAAGCATGAATGCCTCGTAGTAACACTGTCGTTTTTCCAGTTCCTCAGCCAGCAGAAAACTACAGTCCATCCAGTCTTCCTGATCCAGATACTTGTACAGGGGAAACCCCAGACCACCCTGTTTCCGCCATATCTCCAGGGCGCGTTCCTCCTCGATGTGCATAAGATTGAAGAGCACAAGTTTAGCCTGACTTGCGGGATCATCGTGTTCCTGCAAGAAAGCCCGGTAATCGAAGTTCCCTTTCTTAAAGATACGGTTAAAGGCACGGTCATACTCGTGGCGCCGGTCAGGGTTGGACAGCACTTCATAAGCGGCGAGCAAGCGTCGCATTTCGCCTGCAGCGGCGTTACCGACAATGTCGGGATGTAACTGTTTTGCCCGCTCACGAAACGCTTTTTTTATTTCCCGCGGGGAGGAAGTCTCGTTGACGCCGAGAAGCCGGTAATAGTTTTCCACAATGCCAGCGCGTCAGGCCCCGATATGCTTGCCCAACGCTTCAGCCTGGGTTACCGAGAGAATGATGTCGCTCCAGTTGACCATCATACCTTCTTTTTCCATGGCCTTCATCAGGTTAGAAAAGGCCTTGCCGGTGAAGGGGCCGGTCTTCTTGAGAAAGGCTGCGCTTTTCTTGCCTGAGAGCCCGCTCCCTGTGGCAAGTATCTTCGGCAAAGTCTCCGGCATCTTTCCACCGAAGAGAGATATGGACTCGGCGCATACCACAATGTATTCATAGCCCGGCAGACGAAACCCATCCTCAGTCCATGCATCAACCACGTCAACGCGGTGTCCCATGGCCTCCATACCTTTTTGCAGGGCTTTTATATAATCGGGAACCCCTGTCCGTCGCGCCGTAGCACTCACAATCGCTATTCTCATTCCATGCCTCTCTGTTCAGGCTTGCCTAAAAATCTGATCCATGTTGGATTCTTTCACCAACAGTACCGAACACTTAGCGTTATTCATAATCTCCCGATGGGAGTGAGAAATGATGTCCCGTGCGTTCCGGTCTTTCTCCCATGCGCCCAAGATGATGAGATCGGCTTTTTTTTCGTCCGCCAGTGTGAGGATTTCTGTATACACTGCGCCACTGCGTATCGCCCGCTCGATCTTGATGCCCTTAGTACGCGCCAGTTCCTCGACAAAGGCGAGATAACGCTCGCCATTAGCCTTGAGGCTATTGGCATACTCATTACCTTCATCCTGGATAAAGATTTTGCTCAGGGTAAGTTGCCGGATCGTGGCAATATCAACAACATACACAGCTGTAAGACGACAACGGTACATTTTAGCCATAACAATGGCATACTTCGCCGCCAGTACAGAAGCGTCGGAACCAGTAACCGCGACAACAATATTAGAAAACAATGGTTTGATCATAGCTTCACTCCTTGCCGGCTTTCCTTTTCAGGAGTTTACTGGTAAAGAAGGCATCCCTATCCCGCTCTTCCAGAGCCGATTCAATATAAACTTTTGTTTCTCTAGCGGTTGGGATTACCATTTTTTCAAGCGCATTCACCCGGCGCTGGGTTTTACGAACCTCGCGCGCCAAACGCCAGGTAATTGTCCGTACCGCCGCCAACTCAGTTACGATTTTTAACAACTTAAAGAATTCTAATACCGTTTCATCACATTCCGCAAATGAATTCGCCGGGGAATACTTCAATTCCGCATCAGGCATAGTGATTTCAAGGCTGGGGAGACTCATGCCCGCAGCGCTTACCCTTTTCTCATGTATCTCGAACCGGTACCTGATGTCACGGGAAAGCCGGTCAGACCGTTCCCGTCCCACCACAATGAGCATACGCTTGAGCGCCGGATACGCAACGGCAACCTGTGCGTCCATGTCACGTTCCAGCAATTTCACATCCTCCACCTTCTGCATAAGCTCCATCACAAGAATTTCTCGCTTCTGCTCAAGCAGGTCATAGCCCTCCTCAGCAGTAGCAAGCCGCTCCTTAGTCCTGATTAGATTGCTCTTGGTAGGAGCAATACTTTCTCGCGCCATACCTAACCCACCATCCGTAGGCTGCTGCTGGCTATATTGTTCATATTGTCCGACATCTCCTTGAACGCAAGAATCGGATCAAGGTATTTTTCGATGAGTTCCTGCTTGATACGCAGGAGTTCATCACGTGGTATCTCGGTGAGCGTTTCCCAGCCAATGTTCAGAGTACGCTCAATATCACGATTCTCAAACTCGCCCTGAGAGAGAAACTTCTGCTCAAACTTCTCGCCAAAGTGCAGATACTGCTTATCCGACTCGGAAAGCTCCTCCTCCCCGATAATCGACGCAAGGTTACGCACCTGCTTAACCTTTGAGTAGGCCGCAAAGAGCTGACTGGATACGTCCTTGTGATCATCCCGCGTCATGCCTGGGCCAATCCCGTCTTTCATCAAGCGCGACAGGCTCGGCAGACCAGCCACCGGTGGATACACGCCACGTTGAGCCAGCTCACGGTCAAGCACAATCTGCCCCTCAGTGATATACCCCGACAAGTCTGGAATCGGATGGCTTATATCATCATTCGGCATGGTAAGAATCGGAATCTGCGTAATAGACCCGCTCGACCCGTTAATCTTTCCAGCGCGTTCATAAAGTGACGCAAGGTCAGAATAGAGATACCCCGGATACCCCTTACGGCTCGGCACTTCACCCCTGATTGAAGATACCTCACGCAATGCCTCGCAGTAGTTGGTCATGTCAGTCATAACGACCAGTACATGCATGTTTTTCTGGTAAGCGAGGTATTCTGCTGCGGTCAGGGCGCATTTCGGCGCGACCAGGCGTTCCAGCGACGGCGCATCCGCCAGCGACAGGAACACAACGACATTTGCCAGTACACCAGACTTCTCAAAGTCGTCAAGGAAGAAACGCGCCACGTCATACTTAATACCCATGGCGCAGAACACCACCACAAACGGCTCATTAGCGTTAAGAATCTTTGCCTGTCGCACAATTTGTGCGGCAAGCCGGTTATGCGGCAGACCATTCCCGGAAAAAATCGGCAACTTCTGCCCCCGAATGAGCGTATTCATACCATCAATGGCTGAGATGCCGGTTTGAATAAAGTCTCGCGGGTAGGTACGGGCGTAAGGATTGATTGGCAGACCATTCACATCAAGGCAGGTTGAGGAAAAGATATCCCCATACCCATCAATAGGCTCCCCCAAGCCGTTGAAAATGCGTCCCAGCAACCCCATTCCCACGCGGAGTTCCATAGGCTTCCCCAGAAACTCGACTCGCGCCTCGTCTGCCGAAAGCCCCGTGTTACTGCCAAATATCTGAATAGCAGTCCAGTCCTCGCTCATATCAACCACGCGCCCCAGCCGTCGACCTTCTTCGCGGTCATACACTGCGACTACCTCATTGAATCCCACATTCTTGCTTCTCGCTGTAATCACCACCGGTCCCTCGATACGAGTCAGTCCCCGGTATTCAATACCCTTCATACACCTCACCTACGCAAACAGTCTGTATCAGAAACCCCATACCAAGAACCAGAGTCGCCATATCTACAGACCTTGATTCCCCGCGCTATACGCGGTACGAGAATGTATACTAAGCTATCTTTATCTTAATGTCAACAAGCAGTTTCCCATCCTCAGCAATTTACCATTTCCCCATACTCTGCTTCTTTCCACTTCCCCTTCAAAAACGCAGCCAGTCCCATACAGGCCGCCCATGTAATAAAGAACGCCCCCTTTTCGTGCATGAGTCGGGTATGACGGGCTAAAGCGGTTTAATGGACTCCGGCCCCAAACCAGTAGCCTTTTCTATCACTTCCGGGGAGAAACCCAGACTTTTCATGTTCCTGGCAATCTCCGCTCGGCTTTGCGCTTCACCCCGTGCTTCGCCTTCCATGGCAGCCGCGTGCAACAGAGTCGCGTGATCATGCCGCGCCTTCTCGCGATACTCCATCCTCGCTCGCGTCTCAGGATCCTCACTCAACCGGTACAACGTGTCTACCGCTCCCCGTACCTCCACATTCCTCTCCGCTATCATGTCAAAGTCCTCCTTCCGCTTCCCCTTCAAAAAACAC
>JAIRYV010000097.1 GCA_031267685.1 Treponema sp. | reverse complement strand
CTTCCGCCTGTAACCGATGCACATCTATCAGATAATACTTGAAGTTCAGCGCGTACTCCCCAAATAGCCCACTGTCTGCGCATATCTCCGCAAAGTCTGGCGCCACAGTCCACGGCTCCTGTCCGTTGTACAGCACCAGCGGAATGATCACTGGTAGACGAAAGCCCTTGCGGGTCTGCTCTTCATCAGGCGTGTTCTTCAGCAGCTCTATCCAGAAGCTTACCATGTATACCAACAGTCTCACCGGCATGGAAAAGTCCACACTCGATTGTAGCTCCAGTAGGCAGTAAAAATAGATGTCAATAGTCAGGGGGCCGGTCTTCAGGGAGCGTCTCTTTCGTTTCATCTTGTAGATGATGTCAGCCTCCCGCTTCTCAAACGCGGAGGTAATGAAGCTTGTGCGTACTAGTTCCAGTTGTTCCGGCTCTACCTGTGCAGTCCAGCTCTCTTTGACAAACGCCCTCAGCAAGCTCACAAACACGCTTGCATTACTGAGGAGGTCGCGGAATCCCTTGTCATGTTCTTGATCCATAGCCATAGTATACCCGCCGCAAGACTATGACACAAGCATCAACTTGCCGGCAATGTAACATTACGCAGAATGATGCGATAATATGGCATGGGACACCCAAACCAGTGCCAGACATCCAACAGGTGCTACACACCCACTGTGCCAGACACGCAAACTAGTGCCACACACCCAAGCGGTACGGCACTATGCTACCTTCCAATTAACGGCTAGTTTACTACAAACGTATGGAATCAACGCTGGCTCTACTTCGAGTAGGTCGGCCAATAAAGCCAGTCCGCTTCCGTTGTCGGGGCGCGGTCCCACCTGTTAATAGCCTGATGCCCAGAGTGGCAGAGTGCTGAGACTAAAGAACAATACAATCCATTTTTTCATAAACCTTCCATATATTTAAATATCCTTATTACGGTAAAAGGCAATAGGAGGCTGTATAGAATTGAAGCACCATACTTTTTGTGATATGCTGAAAACATGATTGAGTATGTGGTTCCAGACAATATTGATGATCGCGTTCTTGATCGCGCCTGTCGGCTTCTTTCCGAAGGTGGATTGCTTGCCTTGCCGACAGACACGAGTTGGAGCATTGTGTGTTCGCTCAAGTCAGCCAGCGGCATAAAGAAGCTAAAGTCCCATTCCGGCGAGCGAGATGAGCGGCATTTTACGTTGCTTTGTTCTGATATTTCCCAGTTTGGGGAATTGTGCCGCATGGATAACAGCCAGTTCAGGCTTATTAAGCGGCTTGTGCCTGGGCCGTATGTTTTTGTGCTGAAGACCCTTCTTGGCACTGAAAAGTCTCTGGGCCTGCGCCGCAAAGAGATCGGTATCCGTATCCCTGCTCATCAGGTTCCGCTCACGCTTATACGAAGTCTGGGCATTCCCCTGTATTCGATTACCGCCAAGCGCAGTATGTTGCCTGACTTTGATGGAGATGAGGCTGAAGTGCAGAGTATGGACGAGTTTCCGGTGATCCCAGAAGATGAGTTGTTTGAAGGGGGCTGGGAGCTTGAGGCGCTTGAATGGATAGCGCTTATTCTTGACAGCGGGATTGAGCAGGAGCGGCTCTTCTCGACAGTCATTGATATAAGTGGTTCCCCCCAAGTATTACGCACTGGAGTCGGACCGTGGCCTGTTTAAAGAAGATAAAAGAGATTGGAATGAGCTTGGTTCGGGTGATATTCAGACGGCGTGTCTATGTCATCGGCATTCTGCTTATCCAGATCGCCTGTATCCTATCATTTCTTGCTGGATCAAGTATGGTTTTCTGGCATGTGAACATAACTATGAAGACGCTGAGTATGATCGTCAGCCTCTACATCGTCAACAAACAGGGTAAGTCCGGTTATAAACTCACCTGGCTCTTTCTCTTTCTGGTGTTTCCCGTGTTTGGAGGCTTTCTTTATATACTTCTTCACTCTCAAATTGACTCTCGTAAGCTACGCCGTCAGGTTCAAGAGGGCATCCGGCGTACTGCTCCCCTCTATTTTCTACCCGGCGATGTATTGCCATTCCTTGAGGAGGATGATTGCCTCAATCAGGTTCGCTACTTACAGAACTATGCGGGTTTTCCAGTGTATACCCACACCCAATCCGAGTATTTCGCATCAGGCGAGCGCTTTTTTACAAAAATCGTTGAAGAACTGACTAAGGCTGAGCGATACATCTTTATCGAATTCTTCATTATTAAAGAAGGATATATGCTGGATACGATCATGGATGTACTTGAATATAAGGCAGCCTCTGGTCTGGATGTGCGACTCATATATGATGACTTAGGGTGTTTCATGTTGCCGTCGAACTATAAACGACATCTGGCAGAGAAAGGGATCAAGTCTGAGGTGTTTAACCCCTTTCAGCCCATTCTCTCATCACACCAGAACAACCGCGACCACCGTAAAATCGTTATTGTTGATGGGAAAGTGGCTTTTACCGGTGGCATAAACATTGGTGATGAGTACATAAACGCTCTTGATCGCTTTGGCCACTGGAAAGACGCGGCCATCATGCTGGAAGGGGAAGCGGCTTGGAGTTTCACGCTCATCTTTTTACAAATGTGGAACCTGCAACAAGCTCAGAATATCGTGTATGAGGCGTTTTATCCGTGGCAGGAAAGCGCCTGCCCCATCCTCTCTGATGGCTATGTCCAGCCTTACGCGGACAGCCCTATTGATGATGAAAACGTGGGGGAACACGTCTACATCCAGATCATCAACAATGCGCGGGAGTATCTGTACATCAACACTCCCTATCTGGTAGTAGACGAAAACCTGCTATCAGCACTGAAACTGGCTGCGAAGAGCGGCGTTGATGTGCGTATCATCACTCCGCACCGCTGGGACAAGAAGATCGTGGCGATTACGTCCCGTTCCTACTATCGTGAATTGGTATCCGCCGGCGTTAAAATCTACGAGTACACAGATGGCTTTAACCATTCCAAGACCTTTGTTTCGGACGACAAGGTGGCGACTGTCGGCACTACCAATCTCGACTTCCGCAGTCTCTACCTGCACTTTGAATGTGGCGTATGGCTATACAAGAATAGAGCGATCTCTTCTATTAAAGAGGACTTTCTGGCTACCCTGCCATCCTGCCGCCAAATCACGCTGAAAGACTGCGCCCGTAACGCCTTTCAGCGGATTGTTCAGGACATACTGCGTCTCTTCGCCCCGCTTATGTGAATCGTGTTGTATGCATGGTGGCATAATTGTTATTAGAACTTGACTTGCAATAGCCGAAGGGATAACATCTATGTAAGAAAGAGAAAAGGAGATACTAGATGGCAAAAGTTGATATCGGCACTGGAGTTAATGAAAAAATCCCAGATGGTTTGCGCCTATCCGATGGTAGTTCGTATCGGGTTCTTGTGGTTGATGATTCCATGTTTATCGCGAAACAGCTTGGTCAGATATTCACATCCGAGCGTTTCGAGGTACTGGCGACTGCAAGTGATGGCGCTCAGGCGCTTGAAAAATACAAGGAACTGCATCCTAAGGTTGATTTAGTAACCCTGGACATCACCATGCCAGTGATGGATGGCATTACTGCTTTGGAGAAAATACTCGAATTTGACAAAAACGCAAAGGTAGTAATGGTCAGCGCCTTGGGTAAGCAAGATGTGGTTAAAAAATGCCTCCTTCTGGGCGCGAAAAGCTATATCGTTAAGCCGCTTGACCGTAGGAAGGTACTTGAACGGGTGGTTACCGTTCTAAGCCGCTAAGATTCACGCGCTATGAGTGTTATTTGTTTACATAATGGGACCGTGATGAACGGTTTTACCGCCATGGAAGGTTGCGCGGTGCTTCTTGAAGATGGCCGAGTGGTTGATGTTTTTTCACAACGGCGTTTTGAGCAACGGCGTTTTGATACAGAAGTGCAAATTATCGACGTAAAGGGCGCGTACATCGTACCAGGTTTTATTGACACGCATATACACGGCTTTGGCGGCTTTGGTACTGATGATGCTTCCACTGATTCAGTATTGGCTATGTCCCGCCTCCTTGCTCAGTATGGGGTAACGGCTTTTAATCCAACGCTCTACCCTTTAGAAGGAGAAAGGATGATTGAAGCTGTTCGTAATGTGGTGGCAGCTATGGGCAAGGAAAAGGGCGCGCAGATCATGGGGCTGCATCTTGAGGGGCCGTTTCTCTCGCCTGCTCGACTCGGTGTACAGCGCCCTGAGACCTTACGTGCTGTTGACATCCCCTTTATGGAACGACTCTGGGAAGCCTCGTGTGGTCATATTGTCAACATGACTGTGGCGCCGGAACTCAAAGGTATGCGGGAACTTGCACTCTTCTGCATCAAGAAAGGTATAGTCCTGCAAGCTGGCCATACCGACGCCAATTATGAAAACATGGTCGAAGGTATGCAAACGGGTATACTCCATACCACTCACCTCTTCAACGCCATGCGTAAAATGGAACACCGTAACCCTAACGCGGTGGGTGCAGTGCTTATTCATCCAGAACTATCGTATGAAATCATTGCTGACGGCGTACACGTTCACCCGCATCTGTTCAAGCTCTTGCGACGGGACAAGGCAACCGAGCGACTTGTGCTGGTAACTGATTCGCTCAAACCGACTGAGCAAGAAACCGGCCCGTTCTTTGCCAATGGCGAAGAGGTGGTGTTCCACGACGGCCTGTTTCATCGCTTAGCCGATGATGTAATCGCTGGTTCTGCACTGACGATGATACGCGGGGTACAAAACCTGGTGGCTTTCGGCTTTAGTCTTGAGGATGCGGTGAAGACCGCCACTCGTAATCCGGCGCAGATCATGCGCTACGCCATGAAAGGCGCCATTGTTCCGGGCTATGACGCGGACATAAGCGTGTTTGACAAAGACTTTACTGTGCAAACCGTCATTGTGGGCGGTATTATTAAAAAAAACAGTTTTGTGATCTCAAGGAGAACTGATTATGCGCCTTATTATTCGTAAGGACTATGACGCAGCGAGCAAGTGGGTTGCGTCATACATCGTAAACCGGATCAGCGCGTTTGAACCGAGCGCTTCAAAGCCCTTTGTGCTGGGATTACCCACAGGATCAGGCCCGCTGGGGATTTACCGCGAGCTTATCGTGAACAACAAACAAGGGAAAATCTCGTTCCGCAACATCGTTACCTTTAATATGGATGAGTATGTGGGACTTTCGGCGGACCACCCTCAGAGCTATCATCGCTTTATGTATGACAACTTCTTTAAGCATATCGATATAGACGAGAAAAACGTGAACATCCTTGATGGCATGGCCTCTGATTTAACGGCGGAGTGCGCAGCCTATGAGGAGCGGATCGCTTCCAGTGGCGGCATTGAGCTGTTTCTCGGCGGCATGGGCATTGATGGCCACATCGCCTTCAACGAACCAGGGTCTTCCCTCATCTCGCGTACCAGAGTGAAGACCCTCACTGAGGACACCATCAGCGCTAATGCCCGTTTCTTTGACGGCGATAGGAGCAAAGTTCCCACAACCGCGCTCACTGTGGGCGTGGGAACCGTCATGGATGCGAGGGAAGTCCTGCTCATTGTAAGTGGCCGGAACAAGGCGCGGGCGCTTAAAGCCGCGGTCGAGGGAAGCGTGAACCAGATGTGGACGGTTTCCTGCCTCCAGCAGCACCGTAAAGCCATTATTGTTTGCGACGAAGAGGCCACTGACGAACTTATGGTTGGCACGGTGCGCTATTTTAAGGATATAGAGAAATAAACCACTAGCCACTAACAAGGAAAGCTAATGATTGTAATGAAATTCGGCGGAACTTCCCTGGCGAGCGCGGAGAGGGTACGTCATGTGGCTGAGATTGTGCAGGGGGAGCTTGTGCGGAAACCAGTGCTGGTTGTATCAGCAATGGGAGACACGACCGATCATCTGCTCGAATCTGCTGAGGCCGCACTGAAAACACGCTCGGTTTCGATTACCAAAATCGAGGAACTCCATAACAAGAGTATACAGGAACTCAAGCTCAACGCGGTCGTCCATGAAGAGATTCGATCCATGTTTGAGGAACTGAGAACTCTTCTTATGGGTATCTCGATGATACGAGAGCTAACGAACAAGACCAGAGACTACCTCGTATCTTTTGGGGAACGGCTGTCAGCGCGCATCATGGCAGCCTACCTATGCTCAATTGGGTGTAAAGCAAAGGCGCTGGACGCTTGGAATGCGGGCTTTTGTTCTGACTCGAACTTTTCTTCAGCATGGCTCTTGAAAAAAAGCTGGAGCCTCATCCCTGAACGCCTCCTGCCACTCGTCAATGAGGGGTTCCTGCCCGTACTTACCGGTTTTATCGCCAAAGATGAGAAGGGCAACATCACCACCTTGGGGCGTGGCGGCTCTGACTTGAGCGCTACGGTGATTGCGGCGGCGTGTCAGGCTGAGGAAGCTCAGGTCTGGAAAGATGTTGACGGCATTCTAACTGCTGACCCCCGTCTGGTGCCAGAGGCACTGCTGGTTGATGAGGTGAGCTACGAGGAAGCGGCGGAACTGGCCTACTTTGGAGCGCAGGTGCTTCATCCGCGGGCCATGCAGCCCTGCGCTAAAATGGGCATTCCGGTTCGCGTGAAGAATTCATACAAGCCTGAAGCCCGAGGCACGCTAATCAAGGCATCAGTCGCAAAGACCCGACCAGTTGTGGCGATTACCTCGCGGAAGAACGTTACGCTGGTGGATATTGTTTCCACTCGCATGGTTGGTCAGCCAGGATTCCTGAAAAAAGTGTTTTCAGTCTTTGCTGAATACGGCATTTCGGTTGACATGGTTGCCACAAGCGAGGTTTCCGTGTCGCTCACTGTAGATGCCGAGTATGACTTGTCTGAGGTGGAAGCCACACTGTCCGCCCTTGCCACAATAGACATCAAAACCAACAAGGCTATTGTTACGATTGTTGGCGACGTGAAGCGTTCTTCGGAAATCCTGAGCCGCGCCTTTGGGGTCTGTGCAGCCATTGGCGTACAGGTACAGATGTTGTCTCAGGGCGCGAGCAAGGTAAACATCAGCTTTATCGTGAACGATACCGAATCGCTGGATGTGGTGAAGGCGATTCACCATACCTTTTTTGGAGGTAATGTATGTTGAACCTTATCATAGTTGGATACGGCAAGATGGGTAAGCTCATTGAGCAAAAGGCGCTTGAGGCCAGTCACAAAGTGAGCGCGCTTGTTGACCCGTTTGCGGCTGACGAGTTCTCTCTTTCTGGAGCAAAGGTTTACAAGAGCGTTGCGGATATAAGCCCTACTAATCTGCATAACAAGGACGATTCCACCGTCGCTATTGAGTTCACGCGGCCTGATACAGCGGTGGCGAACATCACGAGTCTTGCGGCAATCAAGGTTCCGACTGTTGTCGGCACGACCGGCTGGTATGAGCAGCTTCCCGAAGTGAAGCGCGTGGTAGAAGCCGCTAGTTCCGCCTTACTCTATGCCTCGAATTTTTCCATTGGCGTCAACCTTTTTTATCGTGTTGCCGCATATACCGCCTCGCTGGTGAGCCTCTTTGACGGCTACGATGTGGGCGGCTTGGAGATTCACCACAACAAAAAGGCCGACAGCCCCTCTGGTACCGCGAAAACCCTCGCGGATTGGGTCAGCGCCGCGACTCATGGGAAAAAGCAGACCGCAGTCTGGGATAAGCTCGACCGTCCGCCCACGCCAGATGAACTGCACTTTGCCAGCCTCCGCGTGGGTTCTGTGCCGGGGATACACAGCGTCATCTTCGACTCTGCCTCTGACACTATTGAACTGCGCCACAGCGCCCGCAACCGTGAAGGCTTTGCCAGCGGCGCGTTATTTGCCGCCGAGTGGCTGGCAACAAAGCACAGTGGTGTGTTCACGATAGACGATGCCCTTGCCGGCGTGCTGCCCGACTAGACACGAGCAACCCAGAAGTAATACAACAAAAGCTATGGATAATTTTAACCTATTTACAACAGTAGCAGAGATGCTCTCATACACTTTTCTGGTCAGGGCGGTGATTGTGGGGTTTCTCGTATCATTATGCGCCAGTCTTCTGGGTGTCAGTTTGGTACTCAAGCGTTATTCAATGATTGGAGATGGGCTTTCTCACGTGGGGTTTGGCACGTTGGCCATTGCCACAGCGCTGAACATGGCGCCGCTTGCGGTCTCCATCCCAGTTGTGGTATTGGCGGCCTTCCTGCTCCTGCGCCTCAGCGAAAACAGCGCTATCAAGGGAGACTCAGCCATCGCTATCATTTCAACCGGCGCTCTGGCCATCGGCGTAATGATAATCTCCATGACAACAGGCATGAATACCGATGTTTGTAATTACCTTTTTGGTAGTCTCCTTGCCATGAACAAAGGTGATGTGTACCTCAGTGTCAGCCTGTCGATCGTGGTATTGGTTCTTTTTGTGCTATTCTACCATAAGATTTTTGCCGTAACTTTTGATGAGACCTTTGCGCGAGCCACAGGAACTCGGACCGGCGTATACAATATGCTTATCGCCCTGCTCACGGCCGTTACCATTGTGCTGGGTATGCGGATGATGGGCGCGCTCCTCATATCCGCGCTCATCATCTTTCCGGCGCTCACAAGTATGCGCCTGTGCAAGCGTTTCAGTGCTGTTACCATCTGCGCCGCGCTAGTATCGGTCGGGTCGTTCTTCATTGGCGTGGTGTTTTCATTTGTTGAATCAACCCCGACCGGTGCAAGTGTGGTTATAGTGAACATAGTGATGTTCTGTGTATTTTCGTTGCTAGGGTTTTTAAAACAATTTAGAACCACAAGGGAGGTTTTTTCATGAACAAAAAAAATCAATTGATAACAGCCGCATGTTTGACAGCAGCGGCGCTTTCGTTGAGCAGCTGTGGCGGCGCCAAAGCGCCGTCCGCACTGTCGAGCGTGAACAGTGTGGCTGGGACATCCACCGTGTCGCTGTTTTCCAGTGGGCCAGAGACTGCCCCTGCGCCGTCGAGTGTGAACAGCGCCGTCAAGGCATCCGCCGTGTCGCTGTCTTCCAGCAGGCCAGAAACCGCCCCTGTACCGTCCGTGTTTACCCTCGGTTATAACAATGATAGCCGTGTATTCAGCACGGGCCAGGCCAAAAGCGGCAATAGCATCGTGGAAATCAAAGAAAAGATGTTCATAGCCCAAGTGAACGATGTCTATCTTAACCCCGATGATTATGTTGGCAAGACTATCAAGCTGGAAGGACTGTTTATGACACAGGACAATGGCTCGCAGATTCCACCCTACTACTTTGTGATCCGCTATGGCCCGGGCTGTTGCGGTAATGATGGGAATGCAGGTTTTGAGGTAATCTGGGACAAGCAGACGCCGGTTTATCCGCAGGACAATGAATGGGTAGAGGCAGTAGGAGTGTTCGGGTCTTATGAGGAAGACGGGTATCCTTACTATTGTATTAGTCTCTCGTCGCTTAAAGTGCTTGATGAACGTGGCCAAGAATTTGTGATACAATAGTGGTATTATTGTAACAAGGAGTACAGAATGGGTAGGACAAAAAAGACAGAAGAAACTCAGGGAGTCAGGAATAGACTATTGAAGGCTTTGTATCTCTTCTCATCGCTGGATGGGGAGTGTAACGAGGAGCGCCTGCGAGACCTTTGCGCATCGCCGGTGGAAGAGGCGTTCATTGAGGAATGTAGGCGGCTCTTTGATGAAAAAGTGCAACCCACTGCGAGGGGCTATGATAATGAGGACCGTTGTGATGTTATTATTGAGGCGCTCGGCGCTGAACTCAAGGGCTTTGAGCCAGATACCCTGCTGGAACTGCTGAAATATGTATACCTGAACAAGGCTTATGAAGGTAACAAGAAACGCTTTGTCCAGCATCTTGCCCGCAACGGCGAAATTACAAAGGAACTGTTTGCAGCTCTGGAACACACCGCCGCTGCTCTGGCTGATTTTGAAGCCCAGCGGGAAGCGGCAAAGGACAGCAATAACACCTACCGACAGGTTCTTGAAATACTTTCCGGCCTGGAACAGCAAGAGCGGGAACTGCTTGAGTCCTATGAGCAAACCAAGCAAACGCTTACCCAAGTAACGCCCGCGCCTGCCCCCGTTAAGCTATCTGGCGACGCCCCTGAGCTCGTAGCGCCCAAGAAACGTGGCCGTCGTCCTAAAAACGCGCCGGTTCCTCCTGATGAGCCGCCGGAAGAAAACGCCCCATTCCTCGTATAAGCAACAGCCCGCCCCTAACGGCGGGCTTTTTTTCAGGAGCGCTGAAATAAGCAGGGGAAAAAGCGCTTGTTACTGTTTCAGTGGCTTATTCGCCGCGATCTAATGGGATGCAGCTCTTCCTCGCTGACCAAAGCCGGATCGTCAATGCCCACCGGAAGTTCTCGGCCAGTCTCTGGCTCAACCTCCTCTTCTTCGTAGCTCTCTTTAAGTATAGGCTCCTCAATGACAGCTTCCTCATTATTTTCAAGACGTACAGAAACCACTTTGGTAACACCAAACTCTTCCATACTTACCCCAAGAAGGGTACTCGCACCAACCATGGTTTTCTTGTTATGCGTAACAATGATGAACTGACTCGCATTACCGAATTCCCGCAAAGTCAGCACAAAACGGCTCACATTGGCCTCGTCAAGCGCCGCGTCAATCTCATCAAGCAGACAGAAAGGGGACGGCTTGACCATGTAGGTGGCAAAGAGCAGAGCCACAGCAGTCATGGACTTCTCACCGCCAGAAAGCAGGGAAATGTTTTCCAGCTTCTTGCCCGGAGGCTGAGCAAAAATCTCAATGCCTGATTCTAGTATATGATTAGAGTCCTGAAGACGCAGTTCAGCCCGCCCACCGCCAAAAAGCCGTCGAAACATATTGTGAAAGTTCTTCTTAATCTTGTTATAGGTCGATAAAAAGAGCGCCGAAGACTCAGCGCGAATTTCAGCGGTAATGTTTTCAAGATCATCCCGCGCTTTGGCAAGGTCCGCAAGCTGGCTGGAAAGAAAATCGTAGCGTTCTTTGGTTTCAGTGAACTCTTCTGGAGCCATCAGGTTCACCTGCCCCAGATTTTTCAGAACATTCCTCGCCGTGGCCAGCTTCTCACGCAGCACCGGGGCAGGCGCACTAATCGTCTCAATGCGATCTTGAAACTCAAGCAGATCACGGGAATGGGTCTCCCTGAAGTTATCCTGAATGTTTTTGATCTCAGTGTCAGACTGCACCAGTTCAAGGTGCAGCTTTTCAAGGCGTTCCTGCACTTTGCTCAGAGCAGCGGTTTTCCCCTTGATCGCTTCCCGTTTGCTGTCCATTGCAACATTCTGGGCTTCAATCTCCGTTTCCAGCTTTTCAAGCGCAGCACTCATCTCGCGGCCTTTGCGCTCAATGTCGGCAATCTCTTCCTCAGTGTCAGAGATGCGATCCTCGATTTCCTCAAACCGTTTCCGATCAAGAAAAAGCTCGTCACGCACAGTCCTGAACAGAGACTCCTGCCCCGCAAGCTCACGGCGAATGAGACGCGCCTGCTCCTCAGCAGACTGAGCCTGAGTCGCCAGACGTACTCGGCTTATGCGCAATTCCCCAAGCGTAGCGCGGTACTCGTTCACCTTCACACTCAGATCATCATTGTCTTTGCGAAGCGCTTCAATCTTTTTCCGCAAAGACTCAACACTGTCCTTGTTCACGCGAATCTGAGCGTCAAACGCTCGCTTCTTGGTAATAATCCCTTCTGGAGCAAGAAATTCATCGATAAAAGAAGGCATGATCTTTCGGTAAGATTCAAACAGGGCAAGCACCTTGTCCGCGCTATTCACCGCGTCGGACAAGGCTCCGACAAGCCCCTCGGCAATGCGCTTGAAGTGTTCCATGCCTGTACTCATGGCGCTATCAGCAGTCTGCGCCAGATCATTGATCAGCGCCTCACGCCCGGCAAGCGTGGTTTTCAGACGACTCAGAATCTCGACAAGTTGGTCCTCAAGATTACGCCGCTCGATCGCTGAATAACCCGCTTCTTTAAGACCCGCATCAAGGGCAGCCACAATATCATCAGTGATAGTTTCAAGGTTTTTCTCATAGCCTCTTCGCTCTGTCTCAAACTCTTTAATCTCAAACTCCGCAGCGCGAGCCGCCTTGTCATTATCTCCAATCCGCGCTGCCGTAAGCTGGATGTTCTGCTCAAATGACGCAATGTTTGCCTGAATATCTTCGCCCTTCTTACGCAGAACACGCACCGCATCATCCTGCTCGTCAGCATCCTCCGTAAGTTCCCCGATCTTGCTGGATATAGCCCGCTCCCGACCCTCATTCTGCACAATCTTGGCCTTACTCTCATTGCGCTGCTCCACCAGAAACTTCGCTTCCTTCTCTTTCGCGTTACGCTCAATCGCCAGTCCATAGATTTGCTGCTGATAGTCAACCAGCGTATCTTCCAACGCCTTCACCGCATCCATGTTCTCCTCAAGCGCACGGTTGACCTCATCCAGTTCCGCCCGTTCAGCATCCCGTTCAGCAGCACGCTTAACCATCTCTTCGCTCCTGATCGCAGACTCAGAACGAAACTGCTTTAAACGCAGAAGCTGTATATCAAGCTCAAAATTAAAAATTTCATCGCGAAGGGTACGGTACTTCAGCGTCTTGTCTGCCTGAGCTTTGAGATTATCATAGGTATGCTTCACCTCGCCCAGAATCCCCTCAACCTGCCGTATGTTTTCCTCGGTCTTGACCAGTTTCCGCTCCGCCTCCACACCCTTTGCCTTGAACCGGGTGATACCCGCCGCTTCCTCAAAGAGATAACGCCGCTCATCAGGCTTCGACGACAAAACCTGGTCGATCTTGCCCTGCTCCATCACCGAATACGCCGCCTTGCCAACACCAGTATCCCAGAAAAGCTGACGCACATCCTTGAGACGCGCCTGTACCGTATTAATGAAGTATTCACTCTCCCCAGAACGGTAGAGACGACGCTTTATCTGCACCTCCTGCGTATCCAACGGCAAAAGCCTCGTGTCATTGGCAAGCGTAATGCTCACTTCAGCCATGTTAAGCGACTTGCGATTCTCCGTGCCATTAAAGATCACATCCTCCATCTTCTCTGCCCGTAAAGACCTTGATGCCTGTTCCCCAAGCACCCACTTAATGGCATCCACCACGTTAGACTTGCCACACCCGTTAGGCCCCAAAAGCGCGGTAATCCCATCGGCAAACTCCATCGTAGTCCGATCAGCAAATGATTTAAACCCAAACATCTCGAGCGACTTTAAGAACAAGACAACACTCCCCTTGCAGCCATCATACCCCAAAGCCTAAAAGCGCCGCAACCACAATGCGCGTACAGGCGTCACTCTCTGACACCGAATGATTGGCGTAGTGGATGGCGGACGGGTAGGCTCGCTCATTGTCGGGAACGTGCTACATAAAACAGTCCAGGAACAAGAACCTGCTCCGGCGAAGAAAAAGCTATTCAGTATACTGGCATCGCACTTGAGGATTTGCTGCCGCAGACTGGGTATAGCAATATAAAAATTTAACAAACACGCTTGACATGGTTTCCTAAGTTTGCTAGAATGAGCCTATGAACTATGAAAAACACCGGACAAAAGCGTCCGAAATGAACATCCCGCCCCTTCTGTTGCCACTTGGCGTGCAAATTCCAGGGCCCACGACCGCTTATAGCCTGGATTCTCCCGGCAATGAACGCACCATCCCTGAAAATAGGCGTGATATGCCGTGTTATGACAGCCGTGGGACGATCTCGCGAGTGTTTGAGGTTAAATTTCTCATCCCCCCCCCCCCCCCCTGAATGCGGTTTATTGCCTCTCTGCAAGGCATTACAGTCTTTCTTATGCAGGGCGAAGCCCTTTATCAAAAGGTGAGGGTGCATGAAAAAGACTTATGCATTGCTTCTCCTCTGTCTCTGCCCCCTCTGCGCGTATACCCAGAACACCCAGCTTAGTATTGGTAGCTTCAGCTTCTCCCTTTCGCCTAAAATACTGGAGGACGGTTCCATCACTGACATCGGCCTGGGGCTGGATTATGCAGACCGGCTCAAGGGAGAACTCCGTTTCCGTAACACCATAAGCTCAAAGAATGAAGAAATCGCTGACGTTGCTGATTCCCTTAACGCGGTGAACGAAAAGCTCTTCGAGGTCTTCTTTCTGCCCATTGAGTATGCGTTTGTCAAAAGCCCCAGCGTCAGGCTCTGGACTGGCGCTGGCGTCTATTATGAGTATGATAAACTTATTGAAAAGGGCTTCTTTAATATGCCAGAACTTGAAGCCAATGGACGCGAGCGCATTAATGCCTACCAAAATGACTTTGCCATGCACCTCATTGGTCCGCTCATTGACGCAGGCGTCGATTTCAAGACCAGCTGGCTGAATACCTCGCTTTCAGCAGGTATCGTTCCTCTGTTTTTCCTCAGCGCTGCGCAGAAAATGAGCATAGTCCCGCTGCTTGACCCACATCACGCTGATTATACGCAGAATACCAGGGGGAGCCCTTACTTCTATGCGCGGATGGACAGCATCTTCTTCAAATACATCAATCTGGTATTGCTCTATGACACTGCCCAACTACAGTACAAGTCCATTGACTTTGACGATAACCTTCATTGGATTACTCCAGAAAGCACCGTGCTTACCCAATCATTGAAGATCGAAGCCTCGCTCCTACTGCCCCTGGGCAACATGAGCTTTCAAGTGGGGTATGGCTACACCTTTGATTCAACGCGGTTTGGTTCCGCGTCGCCGATTGATAGCAATCGACAATATATCATCTTAACTGCCAGAAAGACTGGCGACTAAAAGGAGGGAGTTTGTGATGAAAAGAAGCATTGTTTCCGTTATTACCGCGCTGTCGGTTCTGCTTACCGTGATGACTATGGCAAGCTGTGATCTTTTGTCTCCCAAAGAGGATGAGCCGACTAAACAACCGGACAGTCCATACGGGCCAGAAACACCAGACGGGCCGGCATACGGGCCAGAAACACCAGACGGGCCGGCATTATATGAAAAAGCCTTATGGGGCGAATGGGTACGTATGGATACCGGGGAAAAATGGTATATATCCAGCAGCTTTATCAAAGTAGACGCCTATGAGCTATTTCAAATGCCTGTACTGAATAAACAGTCTGATAAAGTTATTGAGGTAAGTGATAGCGGGCGAAAATACTACCTGTACGCATCCCGTGTCGCCAATACCAGTTTCACCGGCAAGATCGCCAGCTTTGACGCCCCGTCAAGCCGCTCCCTTGGCGGTATCGGCGGGATAGGTATAAGCATAACCAATCTTAATAACATGGCAAATGAAGTAAGCGCGACCACTGACACGAACGGGAATTTTACTGTAGAGGGTATTATCCCGGGCGATGCATATACCATTACACCAGAGGGTGGAACTCCCACGACCGTAATGCCCCAGGGAGATGGGGACGATGTAGGTACCATCACTATTGTCAGCGGCGGAGTCAATTTCAAAACCACCATAAACTCATCAGCTACATACCGTGCTGGAACTAGCAACTCTATCTCTATTACGGTAACGAACACCGGGGATGAAGACTGTACTGCCGCGACCTTCGAGCTTGCGTTTGGGGATGGTCTATCGGGAACTACCTCAGGCATACTTGGCACCATTGAACCGGGCAAGACAAGAACAATACAAGTAAACGTTTCGTGCGGAGCCATTGAAGCTGAATCTGAGTTCAAAAAAATCGGCGTTAAAATCACCGACACCGCCATCAATAAAACATGGGACGATTCTGTTTCAGTTAAATTTTATAAAGAGACAGTGGACTTCAATATTCGCGCGAACAGCGGTAGCAGTGTTTCCGGCGTGCTTATTGCGCCCCAGGGTGTCTATCCTTTTAAGAATATCTCATGGGGACAGCCAATTACTGTGCCAAGGTCAACAGAGGATTATCTGCTTGTTTTCTCAGGAGCCACGGCTGAGACCGAGACGATTTATTCTTTTGGTATTGATGTCCCAGCGATTGAGAGCTTTGCTGGCTTTATGGACCTTATGAACTATGAACCGAATAATACTGAGGAAACCGCAACGCCTGTAACACAATTTCAAATAGTGTCCTATGTACATAAAAATGATATTGATTACTACAGAATAAACTTGGATTATCCGCCTAACATACCAACGGACCTAACGGTAACAGAAATCTCAAATACCAGTGTAGCGCTGTCATGGCCAGCAGTACTCGGCGCAACCTCGTACAAGGTCTATCGCGGAAGCAGCGCATCAAATGGGACTGTTATTGCTTCTGTTTCAGAAACAGCAGGCTCATACTACAACTACGATACAGGTGCATACGACGCATACGCATATACCGACACTGGTCTATCGCCAAACACTACCTACCATTACCGGGTAACTGCGGTATATAACAACAATGAAAGCGATCAGTCTGTGTATACCACCGCAACAACGAGCAATGTGGTACCGGAGGTAACGAAAGTCTCAAATACCAGTATAACGCTGTCATGGCCAGCAGGAATCGGCCTGGGCGCAACCTCGTACAAGGTCTATC
>JAIRYV010000062.1 GCA_031267685.1 Treponema sp. | reverse complement strand
AAGAGAGGATGTCCTCGCTCAAAGAGAGGATGTCCTCGCTCAAAGAGAGGATGTCCTCGCTCAAAGAGAGGATGTCCTCGCTCAAAGAGAGGATGTCCTCGCTCAAAGAGAGGATGTCTTCGCTCAAAGAGAGGAAACCTAAGAAACTCCGTTAGTGCCGGCAAAACCTATCGACACTAACGGCAAAAGATTCTTTCGTATACATCACTATTTATAAGCCGGGCGCTGACCACATGTATCGGGTGATATGGCGGTCGCTCAAGCTTAACTGTGCCGCGTAAACACGCTGCCATGTCTCATAAGCACGTTGGTACACATCTACGTTTTCGCTGTCCGGCGTAAATTCCTTTTCTATCTTGACTAGCTTTTTTACCGTTTCCCGAATGTCCGGGTAGAGGCCTATCCCTTTGCCAGCCAGAAGCGCTGCCCCCAAGCCAGTGGCTTCCTTGACCACCGGCGTTTCAACCGGAATGTTCAGGACATCAGTGAGTATCTGAGGCCAGAGAACGCTTTTTGACGCACCACCAGCAAACACTATCTTTTCAGGCCGATTCCCTGTGGCCTGTTCCACAAGACGGAGATGTCCAAGCGTTACTAAGGCGGCGTTTTCCATAATAGCCCGGTAGAAGGTGTACTTGTTACATCTTTCTGGAGATAGGTCAAAGTTGGTAAACGTGGGCGCGGCGTGGCGCCAGCCGATGTAGTTCATCACGTCGGAAAAGGCACAGACCATGCCATGAGAACCAGCGGGTATCTTCGCAGCCTCTTTGTCCATGAGAACATAGGCGTCGCTGTGCTGTTCCGCGGCGAGGCGCGTTTCCTCAGCGCAAAAAGCGTCGCGATACCAGCGCATCACAAGGCCCGGATTGAAAGCCAGCGCTTCATACTGCCAGACCGAAGGAAGCGCGTGGCAATTCACCCGTACATCGCATTTGGACGACGTCTTGCCCGTACCGGTGTTGTACTCATACTGCCAGAAACTTCCGCCAAAAACCGCTGCGTCATTAACATTGACAACGCCGACCCCTATGGAACCAAGCTGACAGTCGCCGCCGCCTATAACCAGTGGTGTTCCTTCGGCAAGGCCGGATTCACGCGCCCCCTTCGCCGAAACTTTGGCGACAAGCGTGCCACATTCGGCCACATCGGGGAATATATCGTCCCGTAAACCACAGCGGCGCGCTATGTTCCTGTCCCAGGTACGGGTTTGTAGGTCAAAGAGGCCGGTGGTTGAGCCATTGCTGGGTTCCACAACAAGAACGCCAGACAAGCGGTAGATCAGCCAGTCGTTGAACATACCTAAGCGGGCGATTTTGTGGTAAACATCGGGAAGTTTATTCTTCACCCAGAGGAGGCGCGGCAAAGCGCCCAGGGCAAAGGTTTGTCCTGATTCAAGGTAGATTTCCGTTTCCAGTTCCGGCGCTATGTTTTTGAGCCGGCTCACCTCTTCGCTGCTGCGGGCATCTACATTGGCGCACGCCCAGAGTTCCTTGCCCGTCGAGTCGTAGAGGACGATGCCTTCGCGCATACAGGTTGTGGAAACCGCGGCGATCTTGCTTGCGGGAACTCCGGTTTCAGTAAGTACATCGCGGATGCAGGAACAGGCGAGTGTCCAGTTCGTTGTCCAGTCAAAGTCCATACTGCCGGGGAAGCGCGGGTCTTCCCTGTGGTTCCACTCTTGCTGGACACACCCGATCTGCTTGCCATCGGCGTTGAAGATAAGCGCGCGGACGCTTCCTGTACCAGCGTCAATCGCCATGAGATAGGTATCAGACATCAGGGATGCTCTCGGGCGCATCTGGATGGTTTGGCCCGAAACTCTTGAGCAGTACGAGCGGTTCTACCGGACTTTCGTTCCTAATGACCACGCCCTTCTGTGCTGCAGCCTCCGAAACATAGAATTCGTCGGCACTCTGCTGTCCAAAGCGAAGCATAGTGGGCGTTTCACAGACAAAAGTGCCTAACGTTCCCCGCCCTTGGGTCAGGATGACACCATGAACCACTGGCTCTTTCAGGGTAACGGTTTTGCCGGGGAACACAGTCAGTTCTTTGGCACTGAAATAGCCATCATTGGCATAGGCAATCCACTTTTCTTCGTAATCGCTGTTACGGGCAATGGTGATTGGTCGGCGCGAGTAGTGTTTTTTGTAGTGAGGATCAGTATTCTTCTCCCAGTCGAGGAGGCTGAAGATATAGTCGATGTCGTCTTTCTTGTCCGGCGGACACTCGCCTACGAGGAAGTCGCGGGAAAAGATTTCGCCAGAAACGACGTTTTCATGTACGGAGTTGACGTCGCCATTCCAGTTCAGTTCAAAGGTGAGAACCGAGCCGGGCGCGTGAATCACTCCTGCGGGGGAATACCAGCCAGTTCCAAGCTCTATGCGATAGGCGCGGGACAGTTCTGTGATGCGGGTATCGCCTTTGTTGAAGTCGAGGAGGCGCTGTTTAACCTGTTCGGGTGTGGTGTCTGGGTCGTAACCGAAGTAAGTAGCGTCCATTTCACCGGAGTGGCTGGCAAACTGGCGGGGGAAGTAGTAACACTCAGGCTTGCCGAGTTTTCCCACACGCGCTGCAGCTTCCATATCGAGGTGAAGGTGGTGAAAGAGCGGTGTGGTCAGATCGTAAAACTTGGAGAACACTGGCCAGCCGCCGTATTTACTCATCAGTTCTTTGCCGACGAGGTCTCCGCCCAGGGTCTGTATTGCCTCTTTAAGGCTGAACTTTTCATCGCTGTTGTAGCTGACAGCGACAAAACTGAGTCCCTCTTCTGGGCCTGCGAGAGGGCCGTTCTGAGCGACGTTGGTGGACGTCATCCAGCGTTCTTTGATGGAACCACGCTCCAGTCCATAAGCATAGTAATCATCTGGATGAAGCCTGAGACGGTGGCCTGCTTTGCCGAAAGGTCTTGGGATAAACAGAGGGTTCAAGCGGAAAATGCCTTCGCCCTGCTGCAGGGTCTTTTCGATTAACTCTTTGTGTGCCATGTTGCACCTTCTTTGTTAAGATTTTATCTAAGTCTATATGCCCGTAAAACGTCTGTCAAGCAAAAAGGAGGAGTCGCATATCCGCACGTTGTACACGATCCGCTCCACAGGTTTTGTATAACAGTGCGCGAGTACACGCCTCCACGCTGCGGTGTATATCCCGCGCGCTGTATGTGCAACTGTGCAAAAATTGTAAAAACACTTGACATAATCTATATCATGGTATATATTAAATTGAGAGGTAAGTATATGCAGACAGCACGTTTATTTATTAACGGAAGAAGCCAGGCGGTAAGGCTTCCCAAAGAATACCAGTTTAAGGGGGATGATGTATATATTCAAAAAGTAGGGGACGCAGTAATTTTATTCCCAATGGACAAGGAATGGGAAATATTTTTACACGGGCTCAATAATTTTTCGGATGATTATCTTTCAGAAGGAAGGGATCAAGGGCAGAATCAGGAAAGGGAAGAATTATAATGTATATGCTTGATACAAATATGTGTATATATATTATAAAAAAGAAGACAGAACATATACTCAAAGAATTACAGAATAAAAGGAAAGATGGGCTGTCAATTTCAACGATAACATTAGCGGAACTTGAATATGGGAATGAAAACAGTCAGTATAAAGAAAAAAACAGGATTGCATTGATGCAATTTTTAACAATAATTGATGTAAAACTATTTGACGAAAAGGCATCAAAAGAATTTGGCAAGATAAAGAAAGATTTAACGGACAGAAAATGTTTAATAGGGCCGTATGATATGTTAATAGGGTCACATGCGAGATCATTGGGTTTAATACTTGTAACGAACAACGTAAAAGAATTTGAACGGATAAAAGATCTGAAAATAGAAAATTGGATATAAAGACATTGAAAAAGCGCAACTGTACAGCCAGAATGGAAATCGTTTGACATGCTTTACTGTAAGCGCTAAGATTGAACCAGAAAAGTAAGACTTACGCGCGGAGGGGAAAACGTGTCTAAATACACCGGCATACAAAAGGAACACCAGTTAAAAAATCTGGTATTCGATGATTACTTTGACAGCAAAAGATTCAGTTTGGAACAAGAACTTGACAATATCGACTTCGTCATCACGAATCCGCAGACACGCGGCGATTTATTTGCGGATGCGGGGGATGGCGCGTCCACGCATTATCTTTGGGCAGAGGCGAAGAAAGGGATGCACGATGTGTTTGATATGTTTACCCAGCTCATTCTTACCTGCAAAAAGGCATACCAAAAAGGCGAGTATCTGGCGCCGTCGTGGCTTGGCTGTTTTGATGAGGCGAGGATTGTCTTTGTTCCGTTTCACGATATGCTGCCCATTTTCAGTGAAACTGATTTTAACTGGAACGCCACGCCGAGTAACCATAAGACGTTGGATTTTCAGAAAGCGCGGGAAAAAGTGAAAGCGCTCATTAATGCGAAAATTGTTGTGTATACCTTTGGAGCGGATGACAGTGAGATAAGAGACTTCATTAAAATGCGTTTTATTGCTGCTGGTGGACAGGTTTCGGTAAAAATACTCATTACGAAAGATACTTTTGTGCAGATTTTTATCAAATGGGTGAAGGAGGTGAAGCCATTTATCAATATATCCAAGAGCGAATGGCTGGAACTCAAAGGGCGAGGCATTCTTGACTGCGATTTTTACCGTGCTGATGTTATGAGCCGCGATGGAACCACGATAACAGAGAAGCTCAAGATAGTGTTGGGCAATGACAAGTACAAGTTTCAGGAATATATGAATGGGCGCTTGTTCACTGCTGATATAGATTTTACCGATGGTGGTGAAGCATACCGGCGTTTCTGGAATAAATATGGGCGTCCGCCTGCAGAGGAATATCAGCAATATATTATAGACCGGCGTGATTTGCTTGTGCCACAGAATATTCGCGAGATGAAAGGCTCGTTCTTTACGCCGAAAATCTGGGTGGATAAATCGAAGGAGTATCTGGTGCGTGTGTTTGGCAATAACTGGCAGGAAGAGTATTATGTGTGGGACTGTGCGGCAGGAACGGGTAATTTACTTGCGGGTCTAACGAATGAATACAACGTGTGGGCGTCTGACATTGAGCAAGGGAATGTGGAAACCATACAGGCGCTCATTGACATTGATGAGAAGTTAAACCTTTTGCCCGCGCATGTGTTTCAGTTTGATTTTCTGAACGATAGTTTTGACAAGCTGCCTATGGAATTAAAGAAAATAATTGACGATCCGGAGAAGCGGAAAAAGCTAATCATGTATATAAATCCGCCGTATGCGGAAAGTTCTGGTGGGGAACGAGCGAAAAGTGGCGTTTCAAAGAGTCATTCTGTTCACGGGCATTATTTGAGCAGTTTGGGGAAATCGTCAAACGAGCTATTTTCGTTATTTATGGCGCATATATACTATAAAATACCTGAAGCGAAGCTCGCCGTGTTCAGCACATTAAAGTATCTTAATTCTTCTAATTTCAGGAAGTTCCGTGTTTTTTTTAACGCGGAGTATAAAGGCGGCTTTATGTGTCAGGCTGATACTTTTGACAATGTAAAGGGAAGGTTTCCGGTTGGATTTTTAGTTTGGAACCCGGCGAAGTCCACGTTTCCAGATGAAATACGGCTTGACGTGTACAACACGAATGGAGACAAGATAGGGGAAAAAGGTTTCTATAATGGCTTTTTGTTTATCAATGATTGGATTGGC
Source organism: Treponema sp. (assembly GCA_031267685.1). Taxonomy (GTDB): domain Bacteria; phylum Spirochaetota; class Spirochaetia; order Treponematales; family Breznakiellaceae; genus JAIRMT01. The sequence continues at coordinate 9,469 of JAIRYV010000062.1, read as the reverse complement.
AGGCGTGAACATATTGATGAACAACAAGAGGGCATTGGAACGCTCTATTTTACCAGCAATGATTTTCAACAAAATAATCTTGTGTATATCAGCATGGTAAAATCGACAAGTCATATTTCGTGTTTTCAATTTACTGAAGATAGTCTCATTAAAGGCACTGTTTATTTTGCCATTCGTCATTGTTTTGAACATACATGGATAAATCATAATGACCAATTTTCATTTCCAAATGATGTTTATAAAACAGATGAGGAATTTCAAAACGATTGTCTTATTTTCACGCTCTTTCACGGTAAAAATTATATTTCCACGAATGACGGTGTAAATCACTGGATACCCTTCACTGAAAAACAAGTAGGCGCGAAAGAGAAGTTTGCGTCAAACTTTATGAGTGATTTTCTCAGAGGGAAAACCTTTAGTCTTGAAGCTCAGGCTGTTTTGTGCGCGGGGGAAAAACTCTGGCAGTATTATCACGCGAAAACAAAAACCAATAGAACTGTTTCTGTCAACGCCTCGTATTACGACATTCGGGAATTTTTTCAGGGGCGCAATGACAAGGGAACCATGAATGTAAAGTCAACGGATGAAACCTACAATCAGCTGCTTGGCGCGCTGCGCGATATGCTCAAAGCATTGACGCGAAAGATACAGCCAAAGGTATATTTGTATGGGTTTTTAAGGGAATAGCCTGCGCGGAGTGCTTATTTGTAAAGGAAAATATACATAAAAAGGGAAACAGAAAAGCGTTTTCCTTTTGTAAGGAGTAACTAGTATGGCTGATTTAGAAGGACTGAAAGTCGAGAAGAATTATCATCTGAGCGAGCCTTTTGCCGCGGATGGTAATTTCCATGTGAAGGGCGCGGCGAATCTTGGCTGGGGTATGAAGAAGCGCCTGAGCAACATTTTTAACCCCGCAAGCGGCAACACCGTGATGTTCGCCTTTGATCACGGCTATTTTATGGGTTCTGTCTCTGGTCTTGAACGCATAGATCTGCTCTTACCCAGGCTTATGCCCCACATTGACGTGCTGATGGCCACTCGCGGCGCGTTGCGTACCTGCGTGAAGCCTGGTTTCAGGAAGGGCGTCGCGCTCAGGGTAAGTTCCGGTTCTTCCATGCTGAACGATGATCTGAGTCATGAAGTGGTGGCTGTTGACGTCGAAGACGCTATCCGCATGGATGTGGACTGCATGGCGGTTCAGGTTTTTATCGGCGCGGATGGCCAACTGGAAAGCATCGACAATCTGTCGAAGGTGATAAATGCGGGCAGCTGTTACAACATTCCTACTCTGGGTGTTGTTGCGGTTGGGAAAAATATGGAACGCACTGATCAGTATTTCAAGCTCGCCACCCGCATCATTGCTGAACTTGGCGCTAACATCGTCAAGACCTACTACTGCGATAAGTTTGAGGAAGTTGTGGCTGCTTGTCCTGTTCCGATTGTCGTAGCTGGCGGGAAAAAGCTTGCTGAAAAGGAGGCGCTGGAGATGGCTTACCAGTCGATACAGGGTGGCGCCCGTGGCCTTGATATGGGTCGGAACATCTTCCAGAGCTATCACCCAGCGGAAATGGCCGAGTCTATCGGCAAGATAGTCCACGAAAAATTCACTGGCAAGGAAGCCTGGGAGTTCTACTGCGATAAAGTGAAGTGAGCCTGTTCCCGCCCCTTCTATAAGGGTAGAAGGGGCGGAAGAACAGATGCCCTACGCTTATGCGGAGTGCGCCCCAGCGCCTTCACAGTGGGGTTGACCCACCCATTGGCGACGTAGACTTGCGCTACGGAGAATTTGTTCTCCCTGTATATAATACGATCTAAAAGAAAGATTTGCAATACCCTACGCACAAAAGACCATGATAAACGCATAGAAATCAGCCGGTTCAAGGAAGCGGAGGTTCCTGAAGAGCCTCGGCACTAAGCAGCTTGAATGTGGTCATGCTCTTCAAATCCCCGTGAAAGCGTATACCATATCCCTTTCAGACGGCAATACCAGAAACCGCCTCAGCTATGCCACTTTCATTCGGGCAAACTCCGCTCTCTCGTTCCATTCATTTGTCCGTTCCTCCTCCATGTTCTACCATTTGATTATGGTATCACGTTTGATATTATGTCCTCCACAATGGGGATATTTTAACAAAAAAGCAATAATGACTTAATCGCAAAGAATCTATGCCCACAATCCTTGCAGATAAAACCATCTGTTTCACCAATATTTGGTATTTTCATTCCCAATCCTTACGAAGCGGTGGCACGGATACTTCCGTGCCAGACCATTTCTGTTTTTTGTTATGCCTTTCATACTAGCCCACGCTTTAACCAAACGTAGTATGCGGCATCCTGTAGGTCCTTAAACATCATCGAACCACCTAAAGGGATTAAAAATGTTTTTTCCACTTTCCACCTTTTCTCATTCCGCCTCTTTCATTTCACGTTCTGCCTCTGCCCATATTTCATCATCCTGACCTACAGGATACCCACGATTTACCCAAATGTAATATGCGGCCTCCTTCGTCTGACGTTTTCCAGCATCTGTTTGGTCATCCCGCGACTTGGGCAAAGGTTCGCCTTTCATCGTCTGACGTTTTCCAGCATCTGTTTGGTCATCCCGCGGCTTGGGCAAAGGTTTGTCTTTTGCGGCATCGCTCGTCTGACGTTTTCCGGCATCTGTTTGGTCATCCCGCGACTTGAGCAAAGGTTTGTCTTTAAGCGATTTAATACGCCGGTCTATACCATTCGCGTCGCAGAATTTATCAAAACAGTCCTGAAACTTCTTGGAAATATCGTTCAGACACTTAAGCCGATCCTCGAGGTTTTTCTTATCCGACTTCGACTCAAATGATTTCTTAAGCGACTTAAGCCCTTTTTCCAGTTTGATCAAGGTATCGTCAACGTTATTCCTACCGCTTTGTAAAATGTCAAGAAGCATGGAGTTTACCTTGTTGTACTTCTCCTTGTTTTCATCATAGTCCCGCTGTATTTCCTTCTCATAATAAGACCAAACCTCTTTGAGCGAATCAGAAACTTTAGCATATATTTTGCTCGGAATAGTACACGCCCTCAAAAAATCAGTAACACCTATTTTTCTATAGGCAAGCTCCCGCCTCCGCTTAGAACTGTAAGCGGATATGCCTTCATAACGGATGTCTTGATTATCAAGATATTCCTTAATTTGGTTGAGTATGTCTTTCACGGCAGTCGGTCCTTTTAGTTCCGCCTTGTTTGCCACAATGTAAAGCAGTTTGTCCGAGTTTTGGCCAAAGGGCGTTTTTTCAAGAAACTTAAAGTTGTCCTTGGGAATCGTGCCTTTATCAATACTAACTGTCCAGATAAGGATAGACGCTTCTTTAATGTAGTTAAGCGCGGTGGGAAAATCTTTTTCAGTGGCCACGCTCGGCGTATCAATCAGGCAGATATTATTAAACAAGTCAGCGTTTAGGAAACAGTGTACCATCGTGTACTGGATAATTTCTTTCAGGTCAAACAGAAAAGACCTCAGAAACTCTTGCGATATGGCCGCGTACATTTCCGGCGCGATGGCAAAACGCACGCCTTTGTAGTTTATGCCGTTTATTTCCGATTTTTTCGCGCTCATCACATAACTGGGAATAGCCGTCGTAGCTCCTTGTCCGCGTGCTTCAACAAGTTTTATATTGCCGCCTGTGATAAAACTGTTTATGAAAGACGATTTCCCGCTTCTAACGCCACCACCAACTGCGACCAGGGTTTTACTGTATATTTCAGGGCAGTTCGCTATACGGCGCATTTCACCAAGAATGTCGTCGAGTTTTGTCTTGGTCATGACATTGTTCACATTGGTTTCGATGCTGCAAAAATCCTGAAAGTCGTGAGTAATGAGGTACGCGAAATCGTCAACAAACTGGTGTTTTTTGCTCTTTGCACCGAGAATAGCGCAAACCAAATCAAACTTCTGTAGTTTGTGGTCTTTTTCTTCCACCACTTTCTCCATCTGTTCGAACTTTTCCTTTGTAAGGGTAAGTTCCTTTTTGAGCGAAGCATCGTTAAAAACGCAATAATCCGTGTTGAAAAAGGCAGCTTCACTGTTATACCTTCTCCAATGCGTCTTTGAGCCTGCCCAGACTGTCAAGCGTATTCTTCCTATTCTTCAAATCCTGCTCAAGGAAGCCAATCCGCCTCAAAAGTGCATCAAAGACGGATTTCGCCATTTCTCCCCTTTTGCCCCCCTTCTCGAGCTCCTCAAGAAAGTCGTCGGTTTTCTGCATGTGCTTGTCGATCAGGACACCAAGGTATAGCTCAACTGCACCGTTAAATCTGTCGGCTTCCTGGCCTTCAAGCGTACCCAAACTGATGCAGAACTCACCGAAAAAAGACACTTGCAGGTAATCATCGAAAGAAGGCGCTTCCATCTTAAACTTAGGAAATGTCAGCGAGTCTACCCTATCCCGGATCGCTTGTCCGAGGAGATCAGCCGAAAGTCCTTCGTCACCCATTTTCGCACGCCCCTCAGTGAGAACTTGCCTCTGGACGGGCGCTCTCCAGTTGTTTATTTCGCCCTCCACGAGGGCGATAACGTCGTGTCTCAGTTTGCCCCCTAATTCGGTAAGAACGCCCTTTACCGCACCGGCGCGGACAGTGGGGACTTGGAAATTTTCCTTTTGGGACTTTTTAAACACCTTTCCGGTAGTCGTAGTCCGTGTTTTCGTCTCTGAACCTTTGGCCTCTTCCACTTTGGCCCTCGCTTCCTTAAACAGACCATCCCTCTTTGAATCAATCTTGCCGCGCAGTTCTTCCTTGAGGAAATCAAGCCTATCGTTAAATGTGCCGTCAATAGCTCCCCTTCCTCTCGCATACAGATCGCTAATCTTGCTTTTTTCATTCTGAATCGTCTGCAAATCGGTGCTTTTTACACGCTCAAATTTATCGGAAGCCGCTTCAATCAACTGTTTTCTGTAGTCCTCAACACTGGCCGTTTGCTTCGAAAGGTATTCGTCTTGCTTTCCGGCAATAAGCTTATCCTTCTCGCCCCTGACAAAGTCGATTTTTCCACTCACGATGCCCACATTACTCAAGCGGTCGAGACTGGCTTTACCGGTTTCTCTATAGTTGAAGTAATCGCGGTAGTTCTCGGACAAATTCTCCCAGACCTTTTTCATAGCATCGTCCCAGGAGGAGTCGCGGTCGTTGAAGCGCAGGCTCATGGCGTGGCATATCGCCGAGGTAATGATGACCTTGTCACCGCCGCCTTCGATAAGCTGGTCAAACTTCTCGGCGATTTTCGGGTGGTACTGCTGCTTGTCCCGCAGCGTGGTTTCGGTGTACCTCGACAGATCATCGGTGACGCTTAGTATTGCCTCGTTAAGATCGCCGCCTGATTCGTCAAAAACGCTGTTAAGCAGGTCATCCGCCTTGGACGCCACAAGATAGAGCAGCTGCACCCCTTCCTTTGCAGAAAGCCTGTTCATCAGCTCAAGGTCTTGCGCTGAGAGAAACTCATCCGCAGGACTGACGATGAACACCACGTCGCACTTCTTGAGATATTCCTCGGTGCGAGCTTCCCGTGATACGACCGGGTCGTTAATGCCGGGTGTGTCCACAACCTGAATGTTTCGCAGGGCGGGGATGGGCAGATGGATTTCCACACTTTTGGTAAAGGGCATAAGCGTACCCTTAGCACCCACGTAATCGTCAAGTTTCGAGAAAAGAGCGTTTATGTCGGCAGCGCCTATGGTCTCATTGTTCGTTATGCGCGCCTTCATCGTGGCAAGGAGGTTTCCTCTCTTTTTCATCAGATCAAACTGATCGGACAAGGGCTTCTTGCTATCGTTGGACAGTTCGTATTTCGCCTGCCTTTCCGCCTTCTGCTCGATGTCCTGTTGGCTTATGGTTTCATGCCGTTCCTCTGCTCTTTCTCTCAGTTTCTCTTTTTTTTCTTCAACAAGGGGGCTCAGTTTCTCGGCAAACTTGTCGTGTCCCCTCTGTATGTCGTCGATATCCTGTGCGGTGTAGTATTCCACTGTCGCAGAAGGTTGGTCGCCATAGCTTAGGACAGTAAGCGAAGCAGTCATCGGCGTAGCCGCTGTTGGCAGCACAGGCTTACCTTCAAAAAACATCGAATTGAGCAGGGACGACTTGCCTGCCTTCACCCTGCCGATAATGCCGATGTTCAGGAGACGACCTTCCTCGTTGAGCGCCTCTATCTGCTTCTTCATCTCTTCCACGCCTAAAACCTTGCAGTCTCTGCGCAGATCATCCGTCTCGTTGGCAAACACGTCTTTGTAGTCCGTCGTTATCTTCTCTATCTTTTTGAGTTTTTCAACAAGCTCACTCATTACACGGCCTCCTCAAGAATTTGGTCGTTGATTGCCTTGACCTCATCGCGGATTTTTTCAAGACTAGCAATCTTCGCCTCGACTTCCGCGCCCCTTTCGCCTCTTGCGGCAATCTCTTTGTCGATCACCGCCTTCTGTTCCGCAATCCTCGACTCAAACTGGAGGCGGACCTGGTCTATTAATTGCGACACCCGCTTTTCAATATGAGATGGCAGCTCGTCGCGCAGCCTGTGTTTTATCTGCGGAAACACCTCAACAAGAAATTTGGAGCGTAACGCATCTTCTTGTTCTTGCTGATTATTACCGATGCCAAACAACTTGGCAAGACCGCCCAGTATTTCCGGCAGAAATAAAACAATAACCGCAAGAATGGGCTCGAATAACATCGCAAGTCCTGCTCCTCCAAGGCGAGTGGCAATACTGCCTATTCCTCCACCGAGTAGCATAGAGCCTTTTCCATGAAATCCGCCTACATTCGATCCATCTGTTTCCCCCGGCATGGTTTTGAAAAGATCGGAGTCAACCGATCCATCTGTTTTCTCCGGCATGGTTTTGAAAAGATCGGAGTCAACCAGTTTTGAGTTGACAAAAACAGACTGGATTTTATTGGCAATACCGTTGATGTAGTTCTGGGCGATTTCAAGGTCTTTCATCACCTTGTCCAGTTCCGTAAGACTCTTTGAAAAATCTATGACGATAAGCTGGTTCACAGCGTCGATTTTGCGCTGCAAGGCGGATACAAGAGATGTACGGACAATCTCGTTGAAACGGCTGCTGGCTTCACGCTCGTTGCCGGACTTGGCAACGCTTACCAGTTCATCAACAGAATCTCCAAGGGTGCGTCCAACCTCGTTCACCACATCATTAACCATGCCGCCGGAATACTGACAGCGCATATTTGCCGTCTCGTCTTCGGCTTTCTGCCGCAGCTTGAATATGCTGTTTTCCATTTCCCTGACGACGGCAGCGATAGCTTCATTATCTTTTTTGGAAGCGTTGATTTTGATATTGATCGCGTCAATAACTTCGCCGCAATAGGTGTTCAAAAGCTCCTTGTAGAGACGGAAAAACACCGCGTTCTCGTCAATGGCTTTCAACACGCGCAGAACTTTATCCGCTGATTCGTTCCGCAGGGAAACGACAGGATGTTTTGACAAAAATTCTTTGTCAAGCATGTCGCGGTAATGCGCGATAAGGCTGTCAACATCGCTTTGCGTTTTCAAATCCGCCTTGGTTAAAAAGAAAGCAAAGCCCCGTCCCAGCGCGTCAATCTCATTCAGGCGGCGGAGCAGGCTTCTTGAAACAGTGCCTTCTCCAACGCTTGAAAGTACGAGGTAATAACAGCCCCGGTCAATATATGCCAGAATAGCTTTGTTGTGTGTGTCCAGCGGCGAATCAAAGCCCGGCATATCAACCAGCACAAGCGGCTCAATTTCCTTCAAATGCTGGTTGTTGATAAACGCTTTCGCGTAGGCATACTGTGAAGCTTCCGCCTTAAGCGTTTTAATGTCCTTAAGCGCGTAGCGGATGGTGGAACCGTCATCCTTTACCGCCTCAATATATTCTTCACTTGAATAGTGAAGCTCCATAGCAAGCGATGTTTCCGGCGTAATTCCCACCGGCAAAAGTGAACTGTCCATCAGACGGTTTATCATGCTGGACTTTCCGGCGCTGAACACGCCCACCACCGGCACCACAAGCTGCCGCTTTTCGGCATCGTTTGCAAGGTTGTCAAATCTTGCAATAAAGCTCTCTTCCAACTCCGCAGCTTTCGCGCCTTTCGCGAGCTGCCCGCAATACTCGACAAGTTTTTTCTGTGCTTCAATCATAATTGTTCTCCTTTTTCGCGGCGGTTCCTGCAGCCAACGACTGCTTTTACGGAACACCTTCCGCGTTTATACGCCTCTCATGCGCATACCGTTATTGTTCCATAGGCGCCTCCTTTTCCCTTCATCCGTCCATTCCTCTATGGAATGATTGCCGAAACCACAGGTCCCCATTGGCCTGTTTTGCCTTTCTGGTTTTCGTACCGGCAACAAACGTAGAGCGTCATACCCATGTCCACCGCCTCAAACAGGAGCTTCTCCTTTCGCCGCCGCGTAAAGCGGAGGTGCGTGAGGCCCTTGCCGTCAGCCGGAGGCTTCATCAGATAGTGTTTGTCCGACGCAGCCTGCTCCAGTGTGGCTCCGCCCGGTGGCATGATGCCTACGTAGATCGCATAGCCATAGTCGCTGGTGGTATCCAGTTCCTGTGTCCCTGGCATGGGTCCTAGGTGGACTGTTATCGCGTGAGGGCCGCCGGGGTAGCTGAGAGACACCGCAGGCACACCGTCGGGGTCTGGTACTGGCGTGGGATGCGGGTCTTTCTGCCTGAAGCCCAGAGCTGCCCAATCCCCCTCAGTGAGCGGCGGTATCTTGAAGTACCGGTCTCGGAAGAACCGCATCTTAGAGATCAGGGCTTTGAAAGCCTCCTGACACTCCACGATGATCACGTGGGTTCGCTCCGACTCGTCCTGCGCCTTCTGTAGGCAGGTGTCCGCCGTCGTAAAGAGACTCCCCAGTTCCGTAAACTCCGCTTCGGGTATTCCCCATGCGGCCCGCAATGTCTGGCTTATATACAGGGTCCACTTCCTGCACATTGCCAGTACCTCAGTCCGGGGCCTCGGCACCCAATCACTGTTCGTTATCATCTCTTTTTCCTTTATATGTTGTAACTAATGATTTGTTAGTTAAAAATCCTAGTCTAGGATTTTTAACTCCTGACTTAAAAACTTTAACACCTGATTCAAAAGTTAAAAATCTTGGGTCAAGATTTTTAACTTTTGACTTAAAAACTTTAACACTTGACTCAGGATTTATAAATCTTGGGTCAAAAATTTTAGTTCCTGAGTCAAGATTTTTAACCCCTGAGATTAAGGTTGCAACTAATGACCTGTCTGGTACACGATCCGGATCAGTGACGTTCCTGAATGAGTAGATTTGATATGCTTTGAGGAAACTTAGATAAACCCACGATTTATCTTCAGAGGAAAGTGGGGAATTAAACGCTAGGTACTTGACACGCGGGTTTTTTAAGAGACTATAAGCGGGAGCCGGGAGCCGGGAGCCGGGAGCCGGGAGCCGGGAGCCGGGAGCCGGGAGCCGGGAGCCGGGAGCCGGGAGCCG